>JAYSZV010000189.1:0-8089 GCA_043737875.1 Candidatus Lloydbacteria bacterium | reverse complement strand
CGATTGCTGAACTTGAAGAGGAGGGAAAGATTGCCGTTGAGCGTAAGGGTGATGCTATGCTCGTTTCTGTGAGTGGTGGTGCTGTGCACCAGAAACTTAATTTAATGACGAAAGACGAACTTGAGCTCATGAAAAAAATTTCTCTGAAATGGAAAGATAAACGAACTCAAGAAATCGTTGATTTTACTCACGGACAATTGCCGTATAAGTTGTGCGCACCTGACGAAGTTATCCCGTATGAATTGATCACTCAACAAGACCCAGACTATGTCTACTAGCCATGCAGTCATTGTTGAAAAATACGCAGAACGCCACTTTATTTCAAAATTTGAAAAGAAGCATAAAGGTGCTTGGGTAATAACGTGGAACGCTATTTCTGAGGAATTTCGACGCATTGATGCATTGATGGGGGTAAGTAATATGGTCGAGGTAATTGTTGATGTAGGAGACATAAAGATTTGTAAAACTGAATTTCGTATTGCTGGACCAGGGCCGTCGCGACACGCATCGGGAAATAGATGTATTATCGCCGTGCATCAAAGTACAAACAGTGTGCACGTGCTTCTTGTTTATCACAAGGGTGATGTTGGGGAGAATGAAACTGCCAAGTGGAGGTCACTAATTAAGGAGAACTACCCACAATACTCGGGTTTGATGTAAAAATACATGGACGAACAAACTACACCTCCTCCTGAGCCCACCACTACCACCCCCGACCCAGTGGCGGTGGATACTCCAATTGTTGAGCCACCGCAGGCGGAGCCTGCACAAGCTCCAACATAGCCAATTCCCACGCCTCCCGAAACGGCTCAACCCCAAATACCAGACTCGGAAGCTACTACGGCACAGGCAGAAATTCAGCCATTATCTGAGCCGTTCAGCACGAAAAGCGCACACGCCCACCGCCTCCGCACAGCCCGCTCGCTTCGCTCGCACTGGCTGCTGCGGCGGTGGGCGTGAAAGCGAGGGTCAAGCTACATCAGAGGACAGAAAGCAGACTCGGGCGACCACCAGACTCTGTACGGAGAGAAAAATAGTAGACGGACACCATACTCGTGGAGGAAGCACCCCCGACGAGCGAAGCGAGCGGGGGTGCCTGAGTGGTTGTTGTTCATTACTCTCCATTCTCGAAAAAGGTTCGCGCGAACGCGATCACAACACCACAAGAAAACCACCGTTAGGTGGTTTTTTGCTGGGCGAAGAAAGCCATCTGCATGGCTTTCGCTAGAGGAGTCGAAGCCGTTCTCCCATATTTCTGAATGATTCTTATCATAAAGAAATGGGAAACGGGTACTGACCATGTAATGGTCGAACCTCCTCTATCCCCCAACAGTGTAATAATCCCCCACCCCACACGGCATAAGAGACAAGCCAGCATCATTCGATGCTGGCTTGTCGCTTACCACACCGCCCTCGGAAACCAATCTCCGGGACAGGTCGTCCCTGAATTGGCTTTCATGTGAGGGATGATACGACTTGGGTCAACATACTCGTAGTGCTCGCGCAGTATCCCACGCACCCCATCAAGCATTGCTCGTGGTGGAGGTGAGTGCTCAAAATCTCCATCGAGTACTATCGCCACACTCCGACAATTCATATCCCAATTCCCCGCATGCCAACCAACCTCCGTATCGCTGAGGAGTCGTTCCGCAGTACCGTCACTCCGCACTATCCAGTGATATGCATAAAACACCATGCAGTCATCGCGAAAGTGATGGGAATACACAGGCGAGCCTGCTATCTCTTTTTCCGTTGTAGGTGAGCGATATGCCTTGGCATACAAACGCAGGAGATGCATCGCATCCAAGCGTTGCCATGTCATTCCACTCTCCCCTTTCGTATGATGAATGACAACCGTGTCGACGTGTTTGCGCTCACTATCCCAATCCTTTCCCGTTGCCCCAAGCACAACGCTCCCTTCGTTCAAAAGAGCCTCAAAGAAGCCATATACAGCATTACGCGCAGATTTCCTCAATTCAAGACTTCCACCCTCATACTGAGCCAAAATAGCCTCAAATTCGGGATATATGACCTTGTACCAGTCATGCCTTTGAGTGGCTTCAGTACGCCATTTTTCTTCGTCAAAAAAAGGATTTGTGGACTTTTCGGACATGGAAGAATTATACCCGAAATTATCGCGTACAATAAACTCGCTGACTGCTCATCAATCACGTGCCATGACAATGCTCAATTAATAATTAAAATAATGGATAATTTTCGCAGATTCAGTAAGACTGGTTGACCACTTGGCTCCCTCTTCCTGGAACTTCTGTTGGCGCAGCTGCTCACTTATTTTTTCCCTAAATTTCTCCATTGAAGTACCTGCGGGTGGAGTTGCGCTATATGTTTTTATGTATGCATCGATTTCTTCTGGGGTAACAACTAATGTATCAACGAGGATTTTTTCAAGTAACTTCTGAGTTTTTATTTCTTCAAGAAACACCATCCTGCTCATGTTTTGCTTCGCAAGAAGCTCATCGAGCGTGCGCCCAGTTGCTACAATCTGCGTTTCGATTTTCTGCACTTCGGCATCTACTTCTTCGCTGGTCACGGTTACACCACTCTTCTTTATTTCAGATTCAATAAGCTTTTTATTAATCAGGGATGCAAGCACCTGCTTTCCACCTTGTTTTTCTAGCTCTTGGATTACGGACCAGCGACTAATCGGGCTACCATTGACGGTCGCGACTATAAAATGACCTTTTGCAAAGAATAGTGCAACACCGATAAGAATTATTGCGACAACAATTGCGATAACTATTGGTTTGGGCTTCTTAATTTTTACATTGACATAATCCTTACTCACTTCTCGTGCACTATTATTTTCTGGTGTGTGGGTGTTTTCCATAACGTGTATATTATTTATTATTTCTTTTTTCACTTCAACCGCCTTAGGTCGAGGAGCAAAAAAGCTTGGTATATTTTAGCATAATCTCATTTTTATTTTCCAGTATGCAAATAATCCCTGGAAAACATGATTTATTTAGCTTACGTAAACCCACCAGAAAAGCAGTTCTTTATGATATCCGCCTATTAATTAAATATGTAAAAAAACCGCCATCAGGCGGTTTTAAAAAACAATCATTCCGGAACAGAGATAGCAACAACGACGAGCTGACATTCCAATATCTGTGGGTTTGGGGATACGTCGAAACTGCTATCGTTGGGGTCCAAAAGGTAGAGATACTCAGAAGGAGTGAGTGACACTACGCTTGGAGAAACCTCAAATGAGGCAGCGACTGTTCGCACTGCTCCACTCGGATGAATAACTACGCCTACAAGCTGGTCAGGGTCAACCACTGAAACATGAGTGAGCAGTGGTATTTCCAGCGATGACGGGATAGTGTTCATGAGGAGTTCAGCCAGCACCTCTACGTTTTCTCCCCTACGAACCTCGTAGATCACACGCACCACTTCTGATGCTTGAGAAGCAACTGGGGCACTCATCTCGAGACTTGCAAATACTTTCTCCCACGCGACAGCTTGTAGAGTGGCATCCAATCGTTCAACTTTGAGCATGACAATCTCCCATGCAACTAAACTGAAATAAGGCTAACACATTTTTCCAAAATGAGAAGTAGCTCATCTCGACCATGGAGGCTATCGGTCAGAAATAATCTCCTCAGATGATAGTCATGTTATATGAAAAAATATCACCAGTTTATTCTTACTGTGCAGAAGGTAACGAAAAATAAAATGTTGACCCTTTGTTTTCTGTGCTTTCCACCCAAATACGACCATTATGGCGCTTAATTATCTCAGAGGAGATATATAATCCGAGACCGAGACCTGGGTATGTTTCTTTTGCATGCCCTGGGACTCGATGAAAACGTTCAAAGATTTTTTTCTGTTGTTCTTTTGCTATACCAGAACCAAAATCTTTAACACCTATTATTATATTTTCCCCCTCAAGTGTAGAACTAATCTGTATCTCTTTTGTGTGCGGAGAATATTTTATGGCATTGGAAAACAGATTGATAAGTACTTGCCCGATGCGGTCTCGGTCGGCAAACACCGACGTATTTTCCTTAAGTACGAGTAAGAATTTGTGCTCGCCTGTTGTTCTCTGCACTTCTTCAACAATTTCCTTCACAAGATCATTGATAGTGAAATGCTCATGTTTGAACTCGAGCTTCCCACTCTCTATTTTTGTCACATCGAGTAGGTCAGAAATTAAATTAGCGAGCTTGTCTACTTGCATTGTTATCTTTTGAATCATGTCTGCTGAGGCCATGTCACCGCTATTACGAAAGCGTTGCTCAAGCACCTGCGCATACACCTTTACACTGGTTACCGGTGTCTTTAATTCATGTGCGGCCACCGCAATGAATTCGTCTTTTTGATTTGCCGCTATTACCAGCGCTTCTTCAACGCGGGCGCGTTCCAGTCGCGTCCAAATACGGTCGGTGAGTTCGCGCATCAATTCAACTTCTTTGTCATTCCAGTAGCGAGGTTGAGAATCTAAAACGCAAAGAGTGAATCGCAATTGATTATTTATACTCATGGGCACCACGATATACGAAGCGACATTTATCGCAGCGATATTCTCCGCATTAACGCGCGGGTCGGTATCACAGTCGCTCACTACAAAGGTATGCCCGGCGCGCACGGTCTGCAGAAACTCTTCGGTATAAAAGTCCGAGAGGCGGTAGCTACCAATGAGGCTTGAGTCCTCCGCCTGATGCCAATCGTATTCGCATTTCGCACCATCCAATGCCTCATTGAATTCAAAGAAGGCACAGCGCGAGGCCTGGAAATACCCGCCTATTTTTGCGCCGAGTTTGTTCATTATTACTTCAATGCTCGTCAGACGAACAAGGTCAGCGCTCACGTCTGCAAGGAAGGCGAGATTGGCTTCACTGCGTTTGCGCTCAGTAATTTCATCGAAGACGACACCGACAAGTCGGCTACCCGCGCCCCCGATTCGCGTGTAATTTGCTAGGTACCACTTCTGGGTGTCCTCATTGTAGTTTTCCATGCGTGTCTGCTCGCCCGTAACTGCGCGATTAAGCGTCTCAATCCAATAACTTTCTATCTGTGGAAAAACTTCAGTTATGAGCTTACCCACAGGACTGGGTAGCCCGCTTATTCGCAAGAAAGCGCTATTGACTTGTTGATATCGATAATCTAACACCACTCCAGAAGCGTCTTGCACAGCTTCAACAATAAAGAATCCTTGATCAATCGAATCAAACAGCGTGCGGTATTTTTCTTCCGACGCACTGAGGGCCAAGCGGGAAAGCACTTGGGTGGAAACGTCGCGGAAATAGCACGCTACTCCGTAGCGACCGTCCTGTTCTGGGATGCGGCTGATCTGCCATTCGTATGATTCAGTCACACCAAGGTCGCGTCTTTCCTCAATTCGCTCGGACGTATTATATGGCTCACCCGTCTCGAGGGTATGACGAAACAGCCGGACAATTTCGTCGGCATATTCCGTGGACCAAAGCTGGTGTACCAGGACTCCGAAATCGAGCCCAATCAAATTAGGAATTGCCCCGAAGACTTCCTTAGCAATCGAGTTGACCATACGAATGCGGAAATCCGCATCTACTAAATACACACCCATCGGCGTTTGATCGAGCAGTGACTGCAACGGTGCCCTACCGAGCAGTAGCGCATCTTCTGCGCTTTGGACGGCTCCATTCGCGCTCGGCAGCACATGTGCTTTATCTTTGAGTTTAGCTTTGTCGGTCATAGTGCTTTATTTTCCCACACATACACACTAGTGCCTAATATTCACACTATTATAATGAAGTGGTCATAAAACGATTCTCCAGCTCGCAAAAAACATATTACGATAGAAAGGTATACAAAAAACTTACGGTAGGGTTAAGCGCGGAGAAGGGCGGAATTTCGAAGCTTAAAGCTTCAGTATCTCCTCTTATTACCCTCCCGCTTGATAACGTTTTGGGTTAAGCTTTTTTGCTCCATCGCCGTACTTTTCAACATCCGGATCAATGTGATCCATATTATGAATATTGTCTGGGCCAACGGCGCAGGTTCGGCGAAGGAGCCATTCATACGCAATATGTCCATCAGTATCTAGTTCTGCATACTCGGCTGGAGTAGCATCTAATTCTTTTAGCATCTCAAACGCCGCTCGACTGATCGATTCTGCACTTCGATACTTTGGACTCACAATCTGCGGTAGCTGTACATCGATATGATCATAGAAACCGTGCATGAACAGCGACAAAGCACGTCTTCAGCAGAAGTGAAGGTTACGGCTCCTTCCCATGATGTGATGGAAGCGATCATGTCGCAACTGATCGACTTGGGAGCGTTGCCTCGGATTGATGAGCAATGCGATATTCATTTAGAAGTGGTAATTCAAGATGGTGTAGCGCCTGACGATTTCTATGTGTCCACGATTTATCCGACGGAAGTGCGGGTGAATGGTGAATGGGTGCAGGTGCAAAAGCAGCGAATGGATGGCGCGATCGCAGTGGATACAACATCCGAAACTCCAACAGCAGCCTGTCGATTGCTCAGAGATTTAAAGGTGGGCGATCGCATAGTCGTCGGCGTGGAAGGCATTCGCACCGTCCGCAAATCCGAATCGCGCGATACTCGCAGCCAAGAGTTCAGCTTTATGGGGTCGGGAGTCTCTAGCGAACGCCGGGTAGAACTGGTGGTGGAGCAAATCGCCTGGGAACTGCGTCAAATCCGCGACCACGGCGGCAAAGTGGTGGTCACGGCGGGTCCGGTGGTGATTCATACGGGCGGCGGCGAACATCTGTCTCACCTAATTCGCGAAGGCTATGTGCAGGCATTGCTGGGCGGCAACGCGATCGCGGTTCACGACATGGAGCAATCCATGCTGGGCACTTCCTTGGGCATGGATATGAAGCGCGGGGTTTCGGTGCGGGGTGGGCATCGCCATCACCTAAAAGTGATCAACATCGTCCGGCGTTATGGCAGCATCGCTAAAGCTGTGGAAGCGGGAGCGGTTACCAGCGGCGTGATGTATGAATGCGTTAAAAACAACATCCCTTTTTCGCTCGCTGGCTCCATCCGGGATGATGGTCCACTGCCCGACACCGAAATGGATTTGATCAAAGCGCAAGAAGATTACTCGCGCTTGATTGAAGGGGCTGACCTGATTCTGATGCTGTCCTCCATGCTGCACTCGATCGGCGTGGGCAACATGACCCCGGCTGGCGTGAAGATGGTTTGCGTAGATATTAACCCGGCAGTGGTAACGAAACTCAGCGATCGCGGCTCCGTCGAATCGGTGGGTGTTGTCACTGATGTGGGCTTGTTCCTCAGCTTGCTGATTCAACAGCTCGATCGCCTCACCTATCCCTATCAGGTCGTTCAGCCCGTATAAAAGGTGTGACGTTTGGAGCGCGGAGTTTCTAAACTCAAACCTAAAAGCTCTCTCCCTCGCCTCTCCTTCGGCAAGCATTTCTCTTTCTCTCCAAGAATTACAACTTGGAGAGAATTTGTTTGTTTGACAGGTATTCCTAATTTTAACTAGCAACTTAAGTAGCACTGCAACCGATAGAAGCACTGATTAAAAGTAATTTTTTGATAAAAACTAAACTCTTGAAACCGTGAATAATTTTGATAGATCCTCCTCTATAAATAACTATAGACTCACTTCTTAGTACGCTATAAGTTTGACTCGATCATCAACCTAAAGCTATCTAGCTCATAATAATTTCAAAGCATTTATGACGTTATAAGAGTCCTCAATAGCAGGTACAATTCAAACACAAATTTCAAATGCTAATCTCCTTTTTCAAAGCTATAAGGTATTAGATACGGGTTTCTAAATTTAGAAGCTTTGCTTAATTTGTTAGATGCGATCGCATATTTGAAGGACATTTCCAATCATCAAAACAAACCTTAAATAGGCTAATAAAGTCGCATCTTTTTTGATAGCGATCGTTCTATCTTTCTGTCGAAAGTTGTGTTCATTTGCGCTGGCTTCGGCAGAATCATGAGCTTTAAAAAATCATTGAAAATTTACGTAGGAAATTAGTGTGTATATCAATTCAAGTTTGAGTATTGATAGAGTTCGACTGTACACGAGACTGGTAAGTGTGCTGGCTGGTTCTTTCGTTGTGGGTACTTTATCTGC
>JAYSZV010000188.1:0-8105 GCA_043737875.1 Candidatus Lloydbacteria bacterium | reverse complement strand
CGAAATACTGTAGGAATTGCTCCTGTTATTTTGGCAATTGTGTAACTTACTCACTATTTGTGCGGTTATATGTAGTATAAATATTATGACAAAGAAAGAGATTACATGGAATGAAGCGCGCATCAAGAAAGCATTTGCAAAGGTCGTCATGCGTACTTGGAAGGGGGGCATGAAAGGTACGGATTCGTGGCATATCTTCAAGGTTATGTCTGAGTTCGTCGACGGCTTCGAGCGCCTCAATAAGATAGGGCCATGTGTCTCTTTGTTTGGTTCCGCGCGCACACCCGTAGACAGCAAGTATTACGTGCTCGCAGATGAAATCGCCTACAAGCTTACAAAGAGTGGGTATGGTGTTATCACAGGTGGTGGGCCAGGTATCATGGAGGCGGGGAACAAGGGTGCGCAACGCGCGGGGGGTAAGTCAGTGGGGCTCAACATCCACCTGCCTTTTGAGCAACATCACAACAATTTTATCGATCTTGATAAAATTTTCAGCTTTAAATATTTCTTCGTGCGTAAGGTGATGTTCATACGCTATGCGCAAGGCTTCGTGGTTTTGCCGGGGGGGTATGGCACACTCGACGAGCTCTCTGAGGCGTTGACCCTTATTCAGACACAAAAGATTGCGCGATTTCCCATCGTGCTCGTGGGGAGTGCGTACTGGAAGGGGTTACTCGACTGGTTCAATACGACTATGATAAATGAGGAAACCATCAGCAAAGAAGATTTGAAACTTTTTCATGTGGTGGATACGGCGGACGAGGCGGTGGTTATCATCAATAGGTTCTATCAGAAGTACTTACACAAACCCAACTTCTAGACAAAGATGGAAAATCGGGCGATATGCTTTGTCGTCATCAAAGAATCAAAACTCGAAATAATACACATATTCCTTGTTTTGATTCTTCTCGACTTCTCGCATCTCATCCCGATTATCCATCTTTGTACGAAAGAAAATTGAGTGAAATGCTTTGTCGTCTTCGAAGAATCAAAAACACAAAACCCTCGTGCTTGCGGACACGAGGGTTTTGCTTTGCCAAAAAAATTTGCGGGTCTACTTATGATATTTCTTCATAAGGGCTTGCAACTCTTTCAAGTGCTTCTCCTTATCGACCTGCATTTTCTTCCAAAACGCGATTGCATCGGGATGCCCCTTGGCGTCCTTAATGTAATCGTGTTTTATACGCCAGAGGCTTTTATGCTCCTGAACGTACTGCTTCATCAAGTTGTAGACATGATTTCCTTGCATGATGTAAGCGTTATGGCTAATGCAACAATTATAGCACCAGTGTATAAAAAAGACGCAAGCGATTTGCTTGCGTCTGGGGAGAACTATTTTTGAACGTTCAACTGAAGGGAAGGGGCATGGTGCCGACTCCCTTGAAGTGCTGTCTCGCGATTGCTTTTGCCTCGCGAAGGAGATCCGAAGGAACAATTTTTTGAATGACTGTCTTCCCATCGCACGTCACCGTTGTGGCGACGGCGCCAGACCGGAGTCCGCGCGAAATATATGCCTCGTACTTATTGGCTAAGACCGCTTCAATATGGTTGTCGTCCCTTACGGTGACCCGTAAGCGGTCGTACTCTATCGCTTCGCGATCTTTTGCCGTGAACAACGTCTCTGCCAATTCCTTTGCGCGCATGATAAGTGCCATCGTGGTACACGCACCAGTGAATGCAGTGCTTACCACCTTACCCTCGTGGTCACGACGAAAGACCATCTGTTGCCCGCCCGTAGGACTCGTCAGTATGACTTCTTTACGGTCGGCCTTCGCAATACCAAAAGAGAACTGCGCTTGTTGCCCCACTAAGGGCTTTCTCGTTTTCTTCCCAGCTTTTCTGGGACGGGAACGAAGAATTTTTCCAATCTCACTTTTGACGGTGCCCCGTGCAGTCCCAACGACGCCAGCATTATCCATGACTTCGGTAAACGCGAGGTCAAATGGCCGTTCCGTAAGGGGAGTTTCTGCGTAGCGCGTTTTGAGTAAAAGAGAAACTCGATCGGCGAGTACATGAGAGTCGAGCATAGTGCCCTCCTGTGTGTTGAAGAACTTCAAATGAAGCAAAGAAAACGAGAGTCCGAAAGGATTATAGCACAAATATGGAATATTGCAAGGTCAAATAATTTGCCTCACTAGCGTAGACAAACATTGTGCGAGGGGGTAGCTTTTACTCAGATATTCGAACAAAAGGTTTGTATGTGCTGTAACTTTGATCAAGTGCCAACCGAGATTCTCAACGAGGAAATAAATCGTCGTCGTGCGGTAATTGAATTTCGCACATCACGAGCAGAAGAGCTTCTGACAAAAACAGCAAAAATGCTGGGTGCACCCACGTATGGAACGTTGTATGCGGTCGCCTATGTGTTTCGAGCAGTTGCGTGTTCAATGCTTATTATCTTCGCATTTCTCTGTGGATTGGCGTATTACATGAGCATGATACAGCACGTGTATTTTCTTCAAATTGTCGGGATTTTATTTCTTTTTGCGCTGACGTGGTTTCATTTACTCAACAAAGAATTTAAGCGCGTAGTGAACAAGTTCCTCAGTCAGCATCCCGAAGAGGCAAAACTGCTTGGGTACCAAAAATAAAAAAACGGGCAATACCCGTTTTTCTTA
Organism: Candidatus Lloydbacteria bacterium; assembly: GCA_043737875.1. Taxonomy (GTDB): domain Bacteria; phylum Patescibacteriota; class Minisyncoccia; order Phycocordibacterales; family UBA6899; genus MHLP01. The sequence goes on along the minus strand of JAYSZV010000188.1, from coordinate 5,487 downwards.
TACAGTTTTCATAAAAATTCTTAGGCGAGGAGTTCCTCAACGACTGCCTTTACATCGTTGCCATCCGCCTTTCCCCCACACGCCTTCATGACGGCACCGATGAACTTGCCCATGCCCGTTTTGTCGACGACGCCCAACTCCAACTTCTTTGCTTCAGCAATTTTCTTAATTTCCTCGCGACTCATCATTTGCGGAAGATATGCCTCAATCATTACGAGCTCCGCGTCTTCTTTGTCTGCAAGTTCAGGGCGACCACCATCTCGAAATTGCTGGGAGGCGTCTTTGCGCTGTTTGACCTGACGCTTGAGTACTGCGATACAACCCTCGTCTTCAAGTGTTTCTTGTGGGGTGCGACGCGTCGCGACCAGTTCGTTGGTAAATGCAGTCAGAATGCCACGAAGCACTTCGAGACGGAGTGCGTCTTTTGCGCGCATGGCAGTTTTGATATCTTCACGGATTTGAGCTTGGAGCATGATGGGTGTGTTATGTTCACGAATATAGAAGTGATTATAACGCGAAAAACTCAATAATTGAATCCTTCTCACAGTCACCAGTGTGCCATTATGTTTTTTTGCTATAATAAATGGAATGTTTCCCAAAAAATTCGCATCACAACACTGGTATCAAATGAGCACCGCGGACGTACTTGCTCATCTCGAGAGCAATGAAAAAACGGGCTTAAGTGAGGCGGTGGCAGAGAAGAGACTATCGGCATACGGACAAAACGTCTTTGCAGAAAGTAAGCGCGAATCATTCATCGAGCGCATTGTCGGAGAGCTCAAAAATCCGCTTACATTCATTCTGCTTCTTGCGGGTATTGTGACGACCATCCTCGGCGAATACGTTGACTCTACGGTCATCTTTATCGCACTCATTATCAATATCGCCATTACTCTGTATCAGGAGGGGCGTGCAGATAATGCTTTTTTGCGATTACGGAGCTCACAAGAACAATTTGCTACAGTGCTCCGCGATGGACGAAAGGCACTCATTCCATCGGCCAAGGTTACATTGGGCGACATCGTGATACTGGAAACGGGAATGAATATTCCCGCGGATGTACGCATCATTCATGCCAATAATCTGGAGGTCAATGAATCTCCACTGACGGGGGAGTGGATTGATGTGGCGAAAATAACCACGCCATATGACACCGTGATTCCATTTGTCGAACAAAAAAATATGGGATTCATGGGCACGCTCATCACAGGGGGCGGTGGAAGGGGGGTCGTGGTGGCAACCGCCATGGACACGAAGATAGGAATGATTGCTGCGTCCCTGCAAGGTAAAGAAGAATTGAAAACGCCCCTACAAGAAAATATCGCAAATGTTGCGCGCCTACTTTCGTATATCATTCTCGCTGCGCTTATCGGAATATTTACGTTAGGGCTTTTGCGTGGAGAGTCGATCACTGAGCTTCTCCTTATCTCGATTGCGATTGCCGTGGCCGCGATACCCGAGGGATTGCCCGCTGCGGTGACGGTCGTCCTCGCAATCGGTATGGAGGCGATACTCAAGCGTGGAGGATTGGTGCGCAACTTGCTCGCAGCCGAGACGCTCGGCTCAACGACCGTCATCCTCACTGACAAGACGGGCACCCTCACCAAGGCAGAAATGGTCGTCGCGCGCGTCCTCACCCTCGGTGGTATTCTCGCTTCGCATGCGCGAGGAAATGGATATAAAGAACATGAGGTGCATGGAGATGAGCGCGACGTGCTTCAGTTTGCGACGCTCGCTGCGGATGCATATATAGAACAAAAAGGTGGCGAGGAAGACTTGCTCTCGGTGCCCGTTGTGCGCGGGAGACCCGTTGAGCGCGCGGTAGTACTCGCGGGACTGGAGTCAGGGCAGAATCAGACAGAATTGTTGCGTAATTATCCACGTATAGATTTCTTGCCTTTTGAATCTCGCTACCGCGTCTCCCTGTCGCTCCACTCGGTGAGAGGCATGAAGCATCACCGCATTTATGTCACGGGCGCCCCTGAGTATGTACTCGAACGTTCGGGAGCCGTCTACATGGAAGGGAAGACGCACATTGCCTCGGCTGATATTCGTGAGAAGCTCGAACATGCGCTCAAGCATTACACTGGTGAGGGTTTTCGACTTATCGGAGTTGCATACCGCGACACACACATAGCGGAGTTCCCGAAAGACAATGAGCAACTTCGAGAAAAATTGACCGAGGGGCTCATCTTTGCTGGCTTCATCGTACTTCACGACCCACTGCGCGATGACGTCATGGAGTCCATCGCCACCGCACAAAAAGCTGGTACTCGCGTGATAATGGCCACAGGAGACAATCCTGAAACGGCCAAAACGATAGCGAGGGCCTGTGGGATATGGAAAGAGGGTGACAAGGTCATGAAGGGTACTGACGTTGAACATGCTACCGACGAAGAGCTGAAGAAAATTCTCCACACCACAACTGTTTTTGCGCGCATGCTCCCTGAGCACAAATTACGCCTCGTGCGCGTCCTCACCGCAACGGGTGAGATTGTGGCCATGACGGGAGACGGGGTCAATGACGCACCCGCGCTCCGAGCCGCAAGTATCGGCGTCGCACTCGGCTCGGGTACCGAAGTCGCCAAAGAGGCATCGGACCTCATACTCCTCAATAACAGCTTCTCCATTATTGTCGCGGCGATTGAAGAGGGAAGGCGTATTATTGATAACTTGCGCAAGATTGTTGCGTACCTCCTGTCGACATCGTTTACTGAGATTATTGCCGTTGCAGGTGCACTCGCATTTGGTATCCCTATCCCACTTCTTCCTGCGCAGATTCTTTGGACAAATATGCTGTCTGAGGGATTCATGAATTTTGCGTTTGCCTTTGAGCCCAAAGAAGACGATCTCATGCGACGGGATCCGAAACTTACTGGCGCGCGCACCATGCTCTCGTCTCGACTTATGACCTTTATTATTCTCGTAGGGCTCGCTGGTGGTTCGATATTGCTCGCATTCTATATGTATCTATTAAATGTAGTGGACATGTCGGTGCCCGATGCACGCACGCTTGTCTTTATCGTGCTGACGCTCGGCACGACACTCGTAGCGTTCGCATTAAAAGATTTGCGCACTCCTCTCTATGCAATAAAATTCTGGTCAAATCGCTACTTGCTTGGCTCGTTCGCTTTTTCAATTTTCGGACTGGTGCTTGCCTTTAAGGTCACGTTCTTTAGCAACATGCTTCGACTCACTGACGTGGACATCATCACACACATGCCGATATTGATAGTGGTGATAGCACTCGACATTGTCGCCGTCGAAATTGCCAAGTACTTTATGTTTCCACGTCGCACGGGCAGTGTGGTACGATAATTGCATGGAAATCGTTACATATGTCATTTTAGGAATATGCGCTGGTGGTGCGCTCTCGTGGTTTGTACTCAACAAAAAGGGGCAAACACCACCCGCAGAAGCCCAAGGAATGATGCTTCTCCAGCAACAAATGTCCGAACTCACACGCCAGCTTGATTCCAAGCTTTCTGAGTCGCGCCGTGACATGACGGACGCGGTGCGTACACAATTTTCCGAGTCGCAGAAGCTTTTGCGAGAGATTAATGAGCAAATGAACAAAAGCTTGATTGACGTTGCGCGCGAACAAACCAAAACCAATGAGTCCACCACACGGTTCATGGCAATCGCAGAGCAACTCGCAAATCTCGAGAAGGTCTTGAAGCACCAGAAGCAACGAGGGAATCTGGGTGAAGCGTCACTCGAACTCATACTCTCAAATATCCTTCCACCGGGTGCATACAAAATGCAACATCGTTTTCTCAACAACGATGCAGTCGATGCAGTCATCGTGACCAAGGAGGGCTTCATTCCTGTCGATGCGAAGTTTTCGCTTGATAACTACAACCGCGTCACGCAGGCTATCGACGACAAACAGCGTGAGGAGCTCGAGAAAGAATTCAAGAACGACCTGAAAAAACGTATTGATGAAACATCTAAATATATTCGCACCGAAGAGGGGACACTCCCGTTTGCCTTTATGTTCATTCCCGCCGAAGGAATATACTATGACCTCCTTATTAATGAAGTGGGTGCGGTAAAAGTGAATACTCGCAATCTCATCGACTATGCGTACAATGAGAAAAAGGTCATCATTGTTTCTCCCACGACCTTTGCTGCATACCTCCAATCCGTCTTATACGGCTTTAAGGCCTTCAAAATAGAAGAAAGCGCAAAGGACATCATCAAGCGCGTCGATGAGCTCGGCAAGCATCTGAAGGCGTACGAGGACTACATGGGGAAACTCGGAAATGCACTCGGGACGACGGTCAATCACTACAATACAGCCTACAAAGAGATGGGTAAGCTCGACAAAGATGTCACCCGCATCACGGGGGCAACGCCCGGCATTGAGGTGAGCGTTCTCGACAAGCCAAAGTTTGAGGAATAGAATAAATAGAGAGCAGTTTGACTGATGAGAGGAGGATTACATGGACAACTTCATGCTTCTCGTAGGTGTTGTTTACGGAATCTATGCCTTCATTTCACTTTGCGTGACGGTTATTTTTCGCGAAGCGGTAGTGATGCCCTACTTGCGACACGCAAAGAAAACAGAGACAGTGAATCCATGGATTGACGCATTCAAGTGGGGATTCTTTTATTTGTGGATGTACATTACTGCGGTTGTACTCCTCATTCCGTACCGCATAATTTTTGCGGTACTGAAGGCAATCTTTCGTGTTGACCTTCGCAAGAGCCGGATATGGAATGCCAAGGAACAAAAATTTTTCCATGCTACACCCAAGGCGCTTCTCGATGAGTGGGTGCGTGATTACTTTGCCAAGTACTATGCACCCGCACTCACAAAATAGTTTTAATAAAAAATCACCCCGCGTAGGGGTGATTTGTCATTCTGGTGTTGCCAACTCAGGTGGCTTCACGACGTACCGATAGATGAGATGGGTGTGCTTTGGCAATTCCGATACCACTTCGAGACCTGGGATTTTGTCTGAGATCCAAAACTCCCATTTGTCGCCGACCAATCTGCTCTCCATGATGTGCACAACGCGGACTTGGTCTTGCTTCATGCCTTCTGTTTGGGGAGGGTAGAGGTGGCAATAGTAGACACCGAGTTCAATACCCGGAGAGAGCTTCATTGCGTAGCCCAATTTCCTTGCGATTCGACTGAAATCCTCGCGTGTCGGAGTGCAAAGTGACATGGTAGTTCCTTGGTTGGTTGAAGTATGTCGAGAAAAAGAATTTCTTGCTGTGCACAAACTACGGTAATTTGTGATAGACGTCAAGAGTCATCCGCATGAAAAAAATCGCTACTCATTGTGTGAGTAGCGATGGGGTTACTGGTCTTTGTCTTTCTTTGGCTTCTTGGCTCCACTTGGGCGAGCAGCCCACGCGGCAAATTCTTGTCCGGGACATTTTTTCACTGCACCACCTTCCTCAAAGTGGATGACACCATTACCCATTTTGGTAATCGTACGATGAGACTGCCCCTTTTTGTCTTCGTACGTTTTTCCT
>JAYSZV010000187.1:0-3505 GCA_043737875.1 Candidatus Lloydbacteria bacterium | reverse complement strand
ATTCTATCCTAACATGAGCTAATTTCTTTGTCTTTCCTCGCTTCTTTTTGTGTTAGACTATAGTATACAACGACATGAATAAACGAAAGAGGAAAGGGTCTGGTTGGAAACATTGGCTTCAGCTCAGCATCATCGGGGTGCTCATTCTGGGGATTTTTGTCGTGAGCCTTTTTCTCGTTTGGGCTGCGACTATAAAAATTCCTGATTTCAGTCTTTTTGAGTCTCGAAAAGTCTCACAATCCACCAAGCTGTATGACCGAACTGGCAAAATTCTGCTCTACGATGTACACAAAGACATAAGGCGTACCATTGTTCCGTTTGATCAAATCAATACCTATGTCAAAAATGCATCGGTTGCTATTGAGGACGAGCAATTCTATCAACACAACGGCATCCACCCAAAAGCTATTGTTCGTGCAGTGCTCGTCAATCTCCGTCTGCGTGAGGGGTATATTGGTCAAGGTGGCTCGACTATCACTCAACAGGTTATCAAAAATGCCCTTCTCACCAATGAGCGTACTATTAACCGCAAGCTCAAGGAGTGGATACTCGCACTCAAGCTTGAGCGTGAGTTAAACAAAGAACAAATTCTCACCCTGTATCTCAACGAGGCTCCCTATGGAGGCAATATTTATGGAGTAGAGGAGGCAAGTATGTCCTTTTTTGGAAAACATGCGAGCGAGATAACGCTTGCCGAATCTGCCTACCTCGCCGCGCTCCCCCAGTCGCCGACGCGTTATTCTCCATATGGAAACAACCTTCAATTACTTGAGAGTCGTAAGAATTTGGTGTTACGCAAAATGGAAGACTTGGGCTCTATTTCTCAAAATGAATATGACCTCGCCATCGCTGAAATAGTGAAGTTTATTCCTCCACAAGAACGCGGTATTCGTGCCCCACACTTCGTGATGTTTGTGAAAGAGAAGTTGGTTGAGATTTATGGCGAGGAGGCGCTGAATGAAGATGGTTTGCGTGTTATTACGTCTCTCGACATGGATCTGCAAACAAAGGCAGAAGAAATCGTCAAAAAATATGGTGCGGAAAATGCGAAGACGTTCAATGCAAATAATGCCGCATTGGTTGCACTTGATCCAAAAACCGGACAAATTCTTACGATGGTAGGGTCTCGAGATTATTTTGATATAAAAAATGAAGGGAACTTCAATATTGCGCTCGCGAAACGCCAGCCTGGTTCCGCGTTCAAACCCTTTGTGTACGCCGCAGGATTTGAAAAGGGGTACACGCCGAAAACGGTTCTTTTCGATGTGCCTACACAATTCTCTACGCGTTGTGACACCGAAGGTAGGCCACTTAATCCTGCCAATAACGATTCGATTTGTTATATGCCCGAAAACTATGACAACCAGTTTCGTGGCCCGACGAGCGTGCGAAACGCACTCGCACAATCCATCAATATCCCTGCGGTAAAGATGCTCTATTTGGTTGGACTTGATCACGCAATAGAATTCGCAGAACGTATGGGTATCACTACGCTTGTCGACAAAAAACGTTATGGACTAACACTCGTACTGGGTGGTGGTGAAGTCACACTTCTTGATATGACCAGTGCATATGGAGTATTTGCGAATGATGGCGTGCGTGCTCCTTATACGGGTATTTTACGCATTGAGGACACGCAAGGAAATCTCCTTCTGCAATACGCAACGAGCTCTGTGCAAGTGATAGACCCTGAGATTGCTCGTAAAATATCTGATGTGCTGTCGGATAATGTTGCGCGTACTCCTGCGTTTGGTGCGCAATCATTCCTCAATTTTGATGACCGTGCGGTTGCGGTAAAGACGGGAACAACAAATAATTATCGCGATGCGTGGATTATTGGGTACACGCCTTCGCTTGTTGTCGGAGCATGGGCGGGCAACAACGACAATACCGCGATGGAGAAGAAAGTAGCAGGGTTTATCATTGCTCCACTTTGGAATGCTTTTTTCCTCAACGCATTTAAACAAATTCCTGATGAACGTTTTCCTGCACCTCAACCAATATCGTCTTCAATAAAACCTGCATTACGTGGTGTGTGGTACGGGGGTGAGGTATATAAAGTAGATAAAATCTCAGGACAACTTGCAACCGAATTTACCCCAACGGAGACGATAGAGGAGCGGGTCGTTCCAAACGCTCATGAAATACTCTATTGGGTCAACAAGGATGATCCTACGGGACCTATACCGGTAAACCCATACAATGATTCACAGTTTTTATTATGGGAAACACCTGCACAGCGATGGATAGCAAACAATGGTCTTCCTACCGCTGCATGGTCTGCTATACCGAGTGGGTACGACACATTACACAAGCCAGAATTTGTTCCAACGTTGAACATTGTCGAGCCGAATGCTTCCACGACATACGCACGTGATGAAAAAATGATAATCAATACACAGATTACAAGTTTCTACACCATCGAGCGTGTTGATTTCTCGGTCAATAATGTGTATTTGGGTTCTATTAATACGATGCCCCACAGTTTTTCATTTGAGCCTAATGACATCGCAGGCATCGGCGAACAAAACGAACTCCGCGTTACGGTATACGACATAGTCGGAAACAAAGTGGAACAAACCGTGCTCTTTAATGTGGAGAAAAAATAACGCGCTCGTGTAAAAATAGCATTTTTTAATTGATATCAAAAATATCAGTCCTCCCACTTTCGTGCATCTGAGTAATTATCTTCTCCTTGTAGAGAAATATTTCATTTTTTACTACATGCCCCGCTTTGATGGTTATTACACCCCTTGCAACCGTCATATCTTTCTCTTTGATGGTTATTCCTGAAATTTCTTTTATTATTTGTATGAGGCTCGTACGCTTATCATCCTCATGTGAAAGCTTTTTTCGATACACCTCAAGAAATTCTTTTATATTTGAAAGCTGCATATATTCTTCTTTATTCTCGTTAAAAATTTGTTTATTTTAGGAAAATCCGAGGCGACAAATTGTGATGTTCGAGTGGATGTATGAGCGATACATCCGCCGAACTCACAATGCAGGCAACAAAGGAGTTTTTAAAATAAACGAATTTTTTATCCTTTCATGGGCATGACAAGGTAGGTGAAGCTGTGATCTCCCACCCCCTTAATAACTAACGGACGCGCATTCCCACTCGCGGAGAGTGACACTGAGTCGGTATTAATATAGGAGAATACATCCATCAAAAAGCGTTGATTTAAAAGGAATTCGACGTCATCTCCTTTCAGTGTCGCATCGAGTTGATGTGTTGTTTCACCAATTTCATCATTTCTTGATTCTACTTCAAAAAGCTTATCGTTGGGGTATATTTTGAGTCGCACTTGCTGTAATTTTCCTGAAAATACGGTGGTGAGTTTCAATCTATCGATGATGTCTTGCTTTAGGACTATTGCTTCAGTGAGAAATGTCTTTGGGATGATTTGTTTATAATCGGGAAACAGACCATCGACGAGACGTGAGGTGATATGCATGTGACTCGTGTGAAACGAGATTTGATTCTTCGTTGCAAATATTTTTA
>JAYSZV010000186.1:0-3515 GCA_043737875.1 Candidatus Lloydbacteria bacterium | reverse complement strand
TTTGCATTAAAGGCGCGAGAACAAGAGGATGAAGTAATACGAAGAAAGTCCGAGCATCATATTCAAGGATTACTCGAGCGAAAAAAAGCTGGGAAGACAACATGGCAAGATGTCGCAAGCGTCATCGACACTCCCAACCTTGCACTATTTTCTGGTGTGGAAATAAAGAAAGTACTTATGGAACAGGGTATTACTGAAGACGGCATACGCATACTCCGAGAGCGCTATCAAGCGGAAACAAAAAAACAGGAATATAAACCCGACACACTCGTCGTCGCCCCCGCAACAGAGACGCCACGCGTGCATGCTGTCTCCAGCGCCACGCTTCTTGGCACAGAAAAAACTCCCAATTTATCGGGCGTCTATCTCGAGGGCGAGAGTAACCAAGTATATGATGCAAAAACAGGAAATCCTGTCGATGTTACCCCAAGAACGCCACTAGGTGGTGCGGAGGTAGATGGGTCAGGAATTGGATCGACAGAATATCGCCCGACACACTCAATTATTCGCGCAGAGGATGGGGTTGTCACGTTCGACTCGGCACTCGAACGCAACTACGTGGGGGAATTAAATCACGCATTATCCAAAGCAGGAGTTCCACAGAAAATCGCCTATGCACCCTTCGTTGTGAAAACAAATCCTGCGCTCTCGGGCGTGTATGAATTGGGGACTGATGGCAGCGTGCAAGGCGAAAATGGGGAAAATATTGTGCAGAATGAAGTGACTCTCGCAATGAATGCCACAGTTGCTCAAAAGGAATCGCCATCAGCTACAGACCCTTTTGCAATTATTGAAGCGGAGGCTGAAAAAATAATTAAAGAAACAACACCAGTGAGTAGGCCATCTCCGTCTCCATTATCAGCAGCGTCATTGCTCGAACCACTACCGCGTGAGGCATACGTGCATGAGACACCTGATGTAGACAATCGTATCCCTGAGCAACTTCGTGCAGATTGGCGTGAGCATGGCGTGAATTTAAAACCCGGTGCTACGGCAGCTCACCTTGCAACGACTGTCCGTAGCGTACTTGGTGCGCGCGGAATCGAGGGAATTGAACGAAATGAAAGGGAAGTCGCAGAGACCATAAGAGCACAGGCGGCAAAAGTTGCGATTGCTGTAAATACGGAGTCTCCAGCAATTATCGCACCTGAACAAGTACAAGAAAGTGCCGTTTCGAATGCACCTGAAATAACAGTCCAAGAAGTGTCTACTCCCCTCGCATCTCCACGTACTCTCGAGATTGTAGCACCAACCGTTGTCGAAAAAACTCAAGAGGAAATTCGGCTAGAGGAGATCGCATCTCATGAGCAAAATTGGGTTAATCTTTCCGATGCAGAACGAAACTCGATTAGTGCGGGTATTATCAAGTTGTACGGAAATAAGGGACAACTCCCGTTAGTGAATGTGAAGCGAACAAGCGGAGCTACCGAAGTTTGGACATTTGGAGGCATACGCCCAAGTGGAAAAGATGTGCAGGTCTTTAGTGGTAATAGTATAAAAAGTGTTCCGATTCTTGAATTCATTGCGATGAACGCACCACTCCTACTCGACGAAGCTATTGATGAACAGACCTCATCCACCCAAAGTGAGAATGTTCCGAGCGAAGAAGCCGAAGAGCCCCTTTCCCCATATGACCTCGCTCTCGATAACGTGTGGCTCCACCGTGATGAGCACATCAATGCTCCCGAGTGGGCACTCGAGCCTATCGAGCGGGAGCGCAACGCAAAAGAATTAAATGAACTCGATGAAGTGGGCACACTCTGGGGCTCGTTCATTGCTCGAGAGTATGGTTTGGATGTGAATGGTAACAAGATTGTTGAACCGACCGAAGCGGAAGTTACAAAGCGCGTAAACGACCTCGAAGTACTACCAACCGCAAATCCCGTGGCGAGTGAGCCCCTGCCACGCGATGCCACTCTCCACCACGCCGTCACAAAGCAATTTGCTGAAAAGTTTAATATAGACGAGCGTGCACTCGAAAAAATTCCTGCTTTTGCGAGTTTGTCCGCGGGCAAGCAACTGCTCGTACTCCGCAATCTTGAGCAACTCACACTCGCGGGTGTTACCGAAGAAGCAAAAAATAAACAACGCGCAGAATGGGGGGGGATGAATGTATTTCAAAGAGGCGGACAAATGCTTTTTTCTCTAGGAATGGAACCAGAACTACGTATTGCTGAAATTGAAAAGAAAATTTTAGCCGAAGAGCGAGGGGTAGATAAGTCGAATCCCGAAGCAGTCCGTCGCGAGGCGGTGAAAATTGCGCACATTGAGTCGCTATCGAAAGTGGCACTTGTAGGTCCAAATGTAAAAGTTAAACCCGAAGGTGGTCTTGATGTGGAATTTTGTAATCCAAAAGAAATTTTTAGTGCGCTTGATGACCCATTCCTTACACCAGAGCGTCTGCGTGCAGTCGAGGAGTTTAATCATGCCTCAAACGAGTACGCTGCAATCCCGCATGAATGGAAATATAAAACCACCGAACTCCTCGGCCGTGAGCGGGCACAATACGAAGCTACAAAGTATGCATTCCAGACTTCGGGAGCCCGAGTTGCGCAAATCATGAAAGAAAAGTTTGTTGCAGAAGGGGATAAAATGCCCGACGAGCGAGCGATGCTTGCGATGAATAAGTTTGAAGAGCGCGTAGAGCTCAGTCAATTATTCAATACTCATCCCGATGCAGAAAAAGCGCTCGGGCGCATTAGTGATACCTCAACGATTCTGCGTGCAGGAAAGGAGTTCTGGAAAGCAAAAGGAAACTTTATTGCCTACGGTATAGCGGGGCGAGCGGCAGCGGTTGCCCTTGTCGGACCCCTCGCCATGGGTGCTGTCGGAGCTGCGCTCATTGCAGGCGGTGCAGGTGTAGTGGGTTATGGTGTGGGTATGGGTATCGGCACCGAGGAGGCCAAAAGGGTTATGAAAGAGCGCCGCGCCCGTGGTCGCATGAGCGAAGATGATGAGCGTGAAGAAGTGGTATATCAAAAAACAAAAGACGGCATTCCGACGGGTCAAACCGGCACACGACGCATAAAAGAATTTACCGATGCAACATTCTTCACGAATCGCGTAGAGCATCTTAACGAGAAACTTGAAACAACGCGTGACCCTAAGGAGAAAGTTCTTTTGGAAAAAAAGATTGCACAAACAGTTTCGTTGATGGCAGTGAAGCTTGAGTCAGGAATGATAAACTTCGGAAGTTCTGAGGATGCGAGTGATGCCCGCATGGGTGCAAGTATTACGAATCGACTCCATTTTATGCAAGCAATAGCAGAGGGTGCAATCGCTACTCGAGTAGATAGGGATGCAATGGACAAGGAGGCAGAGCGCATCGTCGGACTTCGTGGGGCTAAAATAGAAGAGGTGCGTAAAAAGGAAATTGCCCAAATCGTATCGCGCTCGGCAATGATTCGTGGACTATTTGCGCTTGCTGGTGCGAGTATCAAGCCCGTGCTCGACATCGTTGCAGGTCCAAAAGTACCGATTGCACCCAAGGTGGTGACACAGCAAATCGAAACTGC
>JAYSZV010000185.1:0-1346 GCA_043737875.1 Candidatus Lloydbacteria bacterium | reverse complement strand
CTTGAGACTCGTAGCGTTTTAATCCCAATGCATCAGCGAGACACACTTCGTATGCAAGCTTTTGGGGCGAGCCACGCAGGTCAGGATCATCCCGAAATTCCATATTGAGTTCCAGAGCGAATGCAATACGATCGTCAGTGGGCCCATACATGCAATGCTTGTATGCAGACACAGTCTCGGCCATCCGACCACCAGTGGGCGGTGGCGTGTAGTCTGGTGCAATGCGCGGACGCACTGGCGCCAGTGGCCGTTGCTGTTTCTTGATTTGCAGTTTCTTTTTCGCAACAGGTTTTTTCTTTGCCATTGCGACAAGATGCACATCTGTAGGCGTGCGCTCTGCATTGACCCCGACGGAAAGCAATGGGGATAGGATTACGAAAAGCGCGCGTATGAGCGTCTTCATAAGACACCTCTTTATTAAAAAACTTCTATTTTCAGGCTATCACGCTACTACGTTTCTGCAACAACACCACAACACATTTTTAGCCTTTGCGTGCGAGCAGGTTCAACTCCTCGATTGAACGATTGCGATGGATGAGTTCGTCATTACGAATGAGTCGAAAGAGTTCGTATTGACTTGTGACGTTTCTGCCATACCAGCGCAGATATGCACTATCAACAGCTTTATATTTAAGCGCTGTTCCCTTCTGTTCGAGGAATAGTGTGTACTGTGCATATGCGTGGCTCTCTATGCAGTAATTGAGTTCCAGTGCGTAGCGAGGCTTTGTGAGATACAAAAGATACGAAAGCCAAAAATATCCAAATGCAAAGAGCATAGGAATAGCGGTGTGGATGATGAAGTTTGCTGACTCTTCTTTTTCTGCGAGTTCGGAAATGACCACGACATGCATTGTTTCATTATCTTGCGCCATTCTGGAGAAGCGCATTTTGCGCCCAAGCTCCTGTGCCTTATTCGCATTACGATATGACGTTGTGAGCAGAGTGAAGAATGCAGAATCCCATGAATGATATGGGACGCGTGCGATGACTTCTATTGCACGAAATTTGAGATAGGAGGGATTGTGTCCGAAAACTACATTACCCGCTAGGACAAAAAATCCCCCCAAGAGACGAGGTGTGGTCGCGCACGGGTAGTCATCGTGCAGTTTCTTATATGCCTCCCGTGTTTCATCATCATTGAGGGCGAGGACAAACTCTTCGGAATGGTGTGCGTCATGTTCCATGTGGGTACATCATACAGGGAGAGAGAGGATGTCGGAAGCATGGGGGATGTCGACCTATATTCTTTGAGTGTTGGACAAGGGTACATGCTCATTTCATCATAAGCTGATAGGTATACGATATAATTTAAACATGAAAAAAATTGCTCCAATAGTAGTGACAGC
>JAYSZV010000184.1:0-8200 GCA_043737875.1 Candidatus Lloydbacteria bacterium | reverse complement strand
GAAGAGGAGCTACTGGCGCTATGGCAGGGAGATTTGCAAGTACAATATCGTTGGACAGCAACTGCGTATTGATAGTATTTAAAATAATCCAAGAACCTACTGCAAGGAGTAATCCCAATATGGCATTCGTAATACACTCTTTTGAAGCACTCTTTTGCGATACCGACGGAGAACCCATCATCTGTATTGCACAAACGACAATCATCACCACCGCGAGAACTCCCGCTATACCAATAGTGACTACAAGAATTCCCTGGAGGTACTCAGTGAGCGTGACGGTCTGCATTCCACCGATAGGGGCCAAGAGGGTGTATGGCACAGGAGCTTGAGCAAAGGTAGAGAGTGGCGTGAGGGCGAGTAGGGCAAGAAAAATTTTGTTCATAGTGGTTGTGTGTTTATTGTGCTCTTGATCCGGCCGCATCCTGTAACTCCTCGGGAGAGAGTGTGGGGTCAGTGGTGAGTACTTCTTCCTGGGCGACGCTCTTTTGTGGAATACGCAAGGACCAAAGCGTGTCGTCAGTTTTATTAATAAAGAAAAAGTATTGCTCTGTTGCGTCAACAAATGCGTAGCGGACATCAAAGTCTTTTTGTATCTCTTTTTGCGGGTCCGCAACGAAGGCAATGTCTTTATTGTCAGGATTGATTGACCAGAAGGTGTCTTTGAATGCAAGTGTCCCCTGATACCATGCATCGGGAATTTGCACACGCTTGGCTGGTGTAAAAGTCGCACAGTAAAGAGTGCGAGTACCCCACGCGCACTTTTCAGGAAGGGTAACGAGGGGGACGGTGCGTCGTTCGTCGGCAATACCAGGAAGATCAACCCCCTTAATGCTGAAATATGGAACATCAGTAATATTTTCACTGTATGCAACGTACTGCTTGTCAGGTGACTCAAAGGTGGTTAATCCATCTTTCTCTCTCAGTATGCGCGTCAGTTTTTTATCACTCGACTGATATGTGTAGGCAAAGCCCGGAATTTTTGCAGACGGCTTTGTGGTGAGCAAGAGTGAGCCATCATTACGGATTTGTGGAAGCCACTCAGCAAAGGAATGACGGAATATTTCTTTTGGTAAGAGATTGGTAGTGAGTGAAACGACAGTACCAGAAACTCCCTCAGGAATAGGGAGCAAATAGAACAGGTCTGCTCCGTTTGGCGTGATGCTGACCGCGCTAATATTATCACTCATATACTCTCCGCGAAGAATACCGACTGCATCCGTGGCACTCCCCACACCAATTGGTACTTCAATGCGCGCGAGATATGTCTTAATGACATCCTGTTGTGTCAGTGGGTCACGTCTTAAGAAACGCAGTGCGACCGAATTTCCCGCATTGCCAAATGACGCCTCATACACCT
This sequence comes from Candidatus Lloydbacteria bacterium, assembly GCA_043737875.1. Classification (GTDB taxonomy): domain Bacteria; phylum Patescibacteriota; class Minisyncoccia; order Phycocordibacterales; family UBA6899; genus MHLP01. The sequence goes on along the minus strand of JAYSZV010000184.1, from coordinate 6,843 downwards.
TTAAAACCGTAGTATTGGTGAGTGTCGTGTCGGCACCCGTGCGTGCTTCTACTTCGTGCACATGACCATTTTCTCGAAGCACATAACGTACAAAGACTTTTCCATCACGCATAATTGCCGTGGCTCCTGCAGTGGGCTCTTTGCTGAGTTGACGGAAGAGCGGCTCTTTCTCCTCGCCAGCAACCACTTCTGTATCACCTCCAGAAATTGTGTCAGTGCCAGTTAGTCCGTCTTTATTAGCATCAATTGACTGCTCACCAAATGGGAGCACCTCCCCAATTTTTTTTGCAACTGAAGTATTTTCACCGAAGCGGAGTAAAGCAAAAATGGCGATGGCAACAAGGAGTAGTATGCCCAATATAATAAAAATCCACTTTTTCTTGCTCCCTTGCTCTTGTTCTAGATCCATGATGGTGAGTGATTAGCGTTCTTCGTTAAATGAAACACTCGACTGCACGCGCGACTCCTGGAGGATGCGTTTCGGGTTCTGAATGCGAAGACTGACGCTGTACTGTTCAGCGTTGGTGCCTGATTTTGTCAGTGTCAAAAATTGAGGATGAAGTGCTGGTGCTTGATATCGGTTATTCACGTTCCACGTGTATATCAGGGTATTGTTCATAAGATTATCAAGCGAGAAGAAGTACGGCGCAGCAAATATGGAATACTCTGTTTCATTGGTCATGTCATTTGCACCAAGGGCACGGCGAAACTCGACACCACGGAGTGGTGACTCGTGGTAGAAAAGGAGCTTTGCCTCCCCGATAGCGACGTCGATGCCCTTACTCCCCTTCCACTCAGTTCCCGGTAGGCTCGTCTCCAGTGTTATGGGTACGGGTGAACCAGCATACCCCGCAGGCACAACCACACTCGATTTCCCAAGTGCTTCCCCGTACCCAAGTGAGCGATTAATCGTCCACTTATAATAAAATTGGCGCGGGTCACTGCTCAATGAATTGTAGCGAGGGATTGCCGTAGTGCGGATGAGACTTTTGTATGTGGGGAGTGCTTTCCCTTTATAAAATGGAGGTGTGTAGGTCTGTGCTTCCCATAAGAGGTCGATTTCTGCAGGTGCAATGACAATCTGCTTATCAATCTTCAATCCCTCGGCGGTGAGAATGAGAATATCAATAGTGGTTTTCTCCCCGAAGTCCCCCGTCTCAAATGTGATGCTTTTTTCAGCGACGCCATTTTTTTTGGGCACCGAATTCACATACCAAGTAATATTTGCAGAATTGAGTCCCACTGCATAGGATTCAATACGAATAGTTACTGGTTCATTTGGCCCAGGTGTTTTTGGCAGAGTGGTGATGTTGATGAGATCAAAACCTGCCGCAAGTACAGTGCTGGGGAGAACGAAGATGAAGCCGAAGATAAGTGTTTGTAAAATGCGCATGTTATAGATGGAGTCGCACAAAATTCAACTGCCTGTTCAAATTTTTTTCAGTTTTTTTATAATATTTTCGAAGAAAAATCCAAGGAAGAACGCAATGGTCGTTTCAGGAAGGAGATTCACGCCAGGAATCATACCCATTATAACCCCAATGCTTGTAATTACCAATCGTATCCCCATGCTTTTCTTTGCATACGCAAAATAGCTGAGCGTTATCATAAAAACAAACAAAGCAATAATGAAACTCATCCCAATACTAAATAGCGCAATGGGTATTCCCACTACTGCGCCCGCCCCAGTAGCACTTAGTCCAAACCCAACCGCACTTAACGCCCCCCAAAGCAAGTCGAGGGCGTCTTTCATCATCTGAATTCCCGCAACGAGCCAGAAAAAAACCCAATTGGTAGCGGTTTTTGGCGCACTTTCCCCCGTTCTGTCTGGTCGTGACGCGGCAAATTCTGAAGTTCTCATAACAGGTGTGTATTATTGCTGAGAAGCAGCGAGCTCTTGCTTCGCTTTTGCGATGGCGAGCATTTGAGCCGGATCTGAACTCACAATCTGGTCTTCGGTATACGACGCGTAGACCTTGATGGCGACGTGCTTGAGTCCCGCGAAGAATAGTCCCTCACCAACCCCTGATTCGAGCAAAAGATACTTTTCCTCATCGGTGAGATGAAATGTAGTTTGGACGAGGTCGATAGTCGTCGGTGATTGTTTTAAGAGTATCTGAATTGAGGAATTGGTGAGAATTGGTAGTCCGTACGGAGAACGAAGGAAGTCGTTCACGTCTTGCGTGATGGTTGCAATTCCAAGGAAGTATTTACGTCCACGTTTTGCAAGTCCAAACAAGAATGATGCGGTGTCTTCGGATTTCATCATCCACCATGCCTCATCCACAACAAGGAGACGCTTGCGTAGTTCTTTACGTACCGCAGTCCAGATGTGATGTGTAATGATATACACAGCGACAGGTTTCAATTCGTCTTCCATGTTACGCACTGAGAAGACGGTAAAGCGCTTGGTGATGTCCACATTTGTTGGCTGATTCAAAAAGCCAGACCACGTACCACGGGTGTATTTTTCGAGACGTTGAATTAGTGACTCAGTACCATCCATTCCCGAAAGTACGAGCTCGAAGTCTGAAAGGAGAGGCGGCTCAAGTTCAGAGAAATCGACGTCCTGCGTGATGTCTTTGAGGGCATAGGTTTCAGCAATTGCACGGTCAATAATACCGTCTTCCTCAGGGGTGAGCCCACCAAGCATAATACGAAAGAGTCCGACGAGAAATATGATGTTTGAACGCAGGACATCTCCGGGGGATTCGTCCTCACGAGCCTTCGGTAGGTCAAAGGGATTGATATGATGTTCAGACGTGAGTGAAATATTGAAGAATCGTCCCCCCGTGGCTTCCGCAAGAAATGCATACTCTTGTTCAGGGTCAACAACGATAACGTCCGCATCGAACATGAGTGTACGAATAATTTCGAGCTTCGTGGTATAGGATTTACCAGAACCCGACACGGCAAATGTTACCGAATTGTAGTTCGGCATCGAGAATCGATCAAAGAGAATGAGTGAGGCATTGTGGCGATTGATTCCCCACAATATTCCCTTATCCGAGGTAAGGTCAAAGGAAACAAATGGGAAAATTGAAGACAGAGGTGCCGAGTTCAGCTTATAATGCACCGCGAGCTCATCGGTCATAAGCGGAAGTACACTGCGAAATGCCTGCTCTTGTTGGAAGATAGCGGGTTTGAGGTAGACAAGTTTCGCATCAAGAATAGACTTGAGCTCACTTTCTGCCTTATCGAGCTCAGTTTTCTCGTTTGCATATACAGTGATGTATACTCCCACGTCAAAAAGACGCTCCTGTGCTTGCTGGAGCTTGTCGCGCAGACCTTCGAGGTCTTGGTACGCCACATCGAGAATGGGGTCACGCACAAATCCCTTACGCTCGCGCTCATTAATTTGACTCTGCACCTCTGCCACTTTTTTCTGGAACGAACGTAGCGCAAGCTCTGTCTCGACAGGATGAATCATGATTGAGACGTCATATACCTTGTCGAGATTGATAACGGGTGTGAACCAGTCCTGAGAAAGAAAGCGAGGGTACGAAATAACAAACAACGTTCGCGCCATTTTCTCACCAATATAAATATCTCGCGGAGTAATTTTAATAGCCGCAGGTGCGAGAATGTCTTTCATGTCGAGATTGGTTGCCTCGAAAATGTCTGATGGGAGTACTCCAGTATTTAAATTTTCAAAATCTCTTTTGTCTGCCATATGTATGATGTTACACGACGGATACGTCGAGTTCTCCTGGGTTGAATTTTTTGTAGAATAATTCGGTGATTTCTTCGGTACCAAGGCGGACCGTACGGAGGTCGCAACGGGATAGTCCCTGTTCTACCACCGACACGCGCTGCTCTAGCTGAATACGCGCTTCCTCAAAGCTCTTTGTTTCTTCTGGAGAAAGAGCTTTTTTCTTTTTTGGGGAACCAAACAAAGCAGTAAGTCCACTTTGTGCTCCGGCTGCCGATGCTTGAGATTTTCCCGCATAGGGGACGACGATAAAAAAATTCTTCGACATAATATTCGTGCGACTCGTGAAGTCACGAATAAAGCTAATATACTCATGCACTTGAATTTTCATGGCATCAATGAGTTGTGCCTTTTCACGGTCTTCAAGCATTTTGAGATACGGCTGAATATCCAAACGCTTTGACTGTATAGATATCTGAATCGGGAATTCAAGCGAGTTCAAGAAATTCTGAAACTGGAGAAGAATTGCCGCCTGCTCATCTGCGCCCTTTAATCCGAAGTTGAGCGACGAGGTCATGAGCATCATGCGTAAGTCGCCATTGTTGAGTACGATAATACCGTTTTTGATATCGCGAATGGGAACGAAATCTTGTGTAGGTTTTCCTGGTGCAGGCATAGTAGTATTATAGCCTAAATGACCGCCGATTCCGAATGCAAGTTCTCCACCGCCACCTCTTTTGTTTCAATATCCATCGACCAGTTCAAGTCATTCAATTTACTTCCTGTACCCGTGAGCGGAAATACACCTGTCGTGTGTTTCGTTGGATGAAAATTAGTTAAATCAAGCTGAGTTTCCATCTTCTCTTTATTTTTCCGTCTCCAAATATACAGTCGGCTACTGTTGAGGTAGTTGAAGCCATTTTCAATTGCAAACACAAAAGGTTTGTTGTTGAATTTGTAGAACGCAAGCGTCACCCCAAGCCCAAAAAATGAGAGTCCAACAAAAAATCCAAGGTATGGAATGAACCGCCACCCCATATAACCCAGCCCGCATCCTCCAATGAGGTACAGAAACTGCTTTATCGTAAGGGGGCCGATAACCTTATCTTCAACATCGAGAAATTGTGGTACTTGGAATTGCATAGATAATTAGCCAGTAGTTAGTAGGAAGTAGTGATTAGGGTGTAGAAAATACAATTCACTAAAAATCCACGAACGTACTTCTATTATATAGTATGTAGATGAAGTCATATAGGCTGGATACGAAAACTCGCTTTCCCTACTAACTACTCCTTAATCACTATTTCCTACCCACTACCAACTAGCTACTAGTTAGACCGGCGACTCGTGATATGGGTCAACCGCGGGCTTCTGTGGCGGGGCAATTTGGTGGGGGGTTACAGGGGATACTGATTGAGCAAAGTTCGGCATAACAAACTTTGGCTTTACTGGCTGGGGAGCATCAGGGGTGCTCATCTGGAATGTCCCTCCAATCTTCTGCTCAAACGCACTTTTCGGAGCACCCACACTGGGGACAGGTGAATTGGCTGGCACTGTATTAGTGGGCAGAGCCTGAGGCGTCAGACCGCTCGTCACATGGAGCTTTTTGAGCGACTCCTTCACCCCACTAAAGATTTCGCGATTGATATCCTGTGCAATAAGTGCCGCACTCGCACGAGGGATATCAAGCTCCGACTCAAGCAGTGTGACAAATACCTTTGGTTCCACGATGCCTTTCATAAGATTCGCGCAAATTCGCACAAGGAATCCCTGCTTCATAATAGAAAGACCATGCGTAAGCCCAATTGCCTCTATTTTTTCAATCGTACTATCGCTTACGAGGAGTATTCGGATGTCTTCGGGGAGTTCGCCCCAAGATTTTAGTGTCGTAGTGTTCGTCATGCTGTTGGTGTGTCAGTCATTTTTAATACTTTTGATTGGGGTGCGCTTCGTGCCGCCGCAGCCGCTTGCGCATCCGCTGCTTGCATCGTCGCCACTTTATTGGTGAGTTCTTGTACGACTTCGTGAGTTTTGACTGCATCAGAGAGGCTCTTCATTTCATCCTTGCCTCCGAGCATGCCGAGTGCTTTTTCAATCTCTATTTTCTGTTCAACTGCATATTTCTTGAAGTCAGCTGAGCCCTCACCCATTTCCTTCTTCTTTGCATTGTATTCTTGTGTGAGTGTGGTGAGGTCTCCTTTTGCATCATAGGAGAGTGGTCCACCCACTTTTGATTGGTTCTTCATGTAGTTTACGGCGCTTGCAGAGCCTCCATTTCTTCCAATGCCTGCATTTATTGCAGCAATAGTCTCAGGTGCGAGCTCCTGTGCCTTCAGTGTGAGCGAAGCCAAGTCTTTGGCTTGAAGGTTCGCTATCACTGGTGCCATGCGTAATTGCTCTTCTGTAAGCAATTCTGTGGACTCTTTTCCTGAGAGTTTGCTGAGCGGACCCTTAAGGAGTTCCGCAATTCTGTCGCCCTCTGCTTTGAGCTGTGCGTCAGTATACTCTTTGCTTTCACGCTTCTCTTGTGCCTTCTTGTATTCTTTTGTGAGAGCCTTAACGTTCGCCTTCTCGCCTTCAACAGCTATGCCACGATCAAGTTCTTTCTTGACGTCTTTATTGCGCTTTTCATCGAGTTCAACTCCCTTTCTCGTCAAGTAGGACTTTTGAGCTGCTGGATCCTCGTAACGAGATTTTGCTGTTTCGATGAGCTCCTTCTCCTTGTCTGTTCCACGGTAGCGTCCCGTTATGGAACTTCCTACTTCACCACCCGTTACGTAGCTCTTCTTTGTTCCTGCACCCGCACTGATGCCACCGAGGGCAAGTCCCTTGTTCACCATTCCAGAGTTGCGCGCATCGAAGGTTGCATAACTCGCTCCCTTTGCTGTTGCAAGAAGCGCATTTGCGCGCGTTGCTCGGAGCTTGTCGGCAATAGTCGCATCTTTCATACCCGCTTTCGTAACAAGGCGATTTTGCTCTTTCACCCATTTCTCATCCTTCATCGCCATCTTACCTGCCTTGCCGAGATATTGTCGCCCTGCCATCGCACTACCCGCAAACGCATAGCCTGCCCCCCTTCCAAGTCCCTGCTTTGCAAACTTCCCTACCTGGCTATCCATGCCATTACCGACTTGAGAGGCGATGGTAAGTGACGCAAGCAGAAGAATAATTACTACTAAATAGTTATAAAT
>JAYSZV010000183.1:0-1356 GCA_043737875.1 Candidatus Lloydbacteria bacterium | reverse complement strand
AGCTTTTTCTCTTGAGAGAGTTTTTTGAAAGAACTTAAGTTCATATAAATATAGTGTGAATAAAAGAACGAATAATGGCTTTTGTGGAACGATCGATGATATTCGACTATCAATCGATGCTTATGATGTGGTGGGACACAACATAAATAAAGTGGAAACTTTCAAAAATGTAGTTGGATGGTTCGCCCGGATGGTAGTCGCATAGTTTTTAGTTTGCTCGTACCTCTATTATTATACCTCACACTGTGGAGAACGGGTTCATAACTTAGCAAAATCTGTGGATAACCATTGCAAATGAGGGGATAAAAAATCATTTCCATGTTCAAGAAAAAGTAAATATTCTTTTTCTCGTCCACGCACCATGCTTTTACTGTGGATAGTGGGGATAATTGTTGAGTATCGAGCAAGGTACTCAGTAAAACATGTCTATTGACCTAGACTTCGAACGACAACATCCTTCGCTCCGTCTTTTTTGAGAATCATTTCGTAGTTACGCTCGGATTCGAAAACTTGATAGAAATACCAACCAATAAGCGAGAGTCCCACCAAGAAGACCATCACAAATATAAAAAATGGCGCATAGCGAGCCCACGCAACAGTACGTGACGCACCTCGACCAACTATTTTTATGTTGGCAGTACCCTTTTTTTCTTTGTGAACGCTTCTCCCTGACAAGTCGAGCGCCCCCTCCACGAGTGGCTGGCGAAGTATTGCAAAAGTGAGCATGGGGATGTCTCTCACGTTATCATGCGGGAATGTACGCACCTCAAGCCCGTGTACTAATTCTTGCTTCACTGCACTCCGTCTCTTTTCTTCAATTCTTACTGCACTACGTACGTACCGACGCACACCCATGCGCACAAACCAAATGAAAAAAGTGAGTGAGCCGAGGATGGATATGAGTGGGATCAGTGGTATCACCCAAAAATGTGTCGTATATCGCGCGCTTTTTCGACCATCCTCGCCAAAAGTGAGTTCGGCTTTCGCGCGATACCTTCCTATATCAAAAAAATTGCGTTCCCCTACCCACCCAAAACTAAACTTACGCGCGGACATGGGGAGTACATTGCCGAATGTATTCGTTTTATTGATAATGATTTGCCCACGCTCGCGTCCAAACATATTATAAATAGTGATCAGGCCCTCTGGTTTAAGGTGCACATTGCCCGTATTTTCAAATCGAACAGCAAACGAGGCTTTCTGCGTATTCACCAGTGCTTGTTCGGGAGAAAAATCGCGAATGAAACCCGACTCAATGACCTCACCTGCAACGCGCACAATTAAAAGTGAGCTCACTTGTGTCGCCATGGCGATCCCGCCTTGTGTATTCGGAGGCTGTGTACCCACCATAATTGC
>JAYSZV010000182.1:0-1364 GCA_043737875.1 Candidatus Lloydbacteria bacterium | reverse complement strand
TGGCGCTCATTTATCAGAACAAACCCGACCTTGGCGGAGAGGTGCTCTCGCCACTTAAGGAGTACGCTGTGTACTATGACGCGCGCATTATCAATGCTTACGGAAATACAAAGCAATATCAGAAGGTCATTGAGGTAGTCAATGAAAAAATTGCCCGTGGTTTTGGTGGGGGACGTGACTACTTTGCACTCGCAGGTGCATACCTTGAGATTGGGCAAACTGCGGTTGCAATTGCTTCTATCGAGAAAGGTATGAGTGTCGATGCAAGCCTGAAGGCACAAGGCGAGGAACTCATCAAACAGATAAATGCGACTGGGCGATAAGTATCTCCGTACTACGCTTGAGAAATGAAAACCACCCGAAAGGGTGGTTTTTTGTTTTGTACTACTCGCGTACAATGAAGTTGTGAAGATTGAAGAACATGTCTCGCTAAGTAGAATGACCACCTTTAAAATCGGTGGCCCCGCACGATACTTTGCTCAGGCATCGTCAATTGAGGATATTCGAGAGGGCGTAGTATTTGCACGAAGTCGGAACCTCCCACTATTTGTGTTGGGAGGTGGCTCGAATCTCCTTGTGAGCGACAAGGGGTACTCGGGGCTGGTGATGCTGATTGGCAATACGTCGCTCCACTGGGAAGAAAAAGAAAAAATGTACACCATTACGGCGGGGGCAGGAGCCACGTGGGATGAGTTGGTGGAGCTTGCCGTTGAGCACGACGCTTCAGGAATAGAAAATCTTTCTGCTATACCCGGTACTGTTGGTGGTGCAGTAGTCCAAAATATTGGTGCATATGGAAGCGAAGTAAAAGACTGCGTCGAGTGGGTAGAGGTATATGATCCCAGTCATGATTCCGTGCGTACACTCACACGAAGTGAGTGTTATTTCGCATATCGCACGAGCATCTTCAAAGAAGAGGGAAAAAAATTTATCATCATGCGCGTACAATTTTGCTTTGCGAAAGAGAAAAAAATAAATATTTCATATAAAGACCTCGCAATATACTTTGATCACGAAAATAATACTTATCCGTCATTGAGGGAGATTCGCGATGCAGTGACGATGATTCGCAGTAAAAAATTTCCCGACCTTCGTTGCTACGGCACTGCTGGTTCTTTTTTTAAAAATCCAATTGTCACTCAAGAAGATGCAGAAAATTTTCATTCCCTGTATCCCGAGGCACCCATATACGATGCAGGGGGTAATGCAAAAAAGCTATCTGCTGCTTGGATTATTGACCACGTGCTCAAGAAAAAGGGGTATCGCGTGGGTGACGTTGGAAGCTGGAATGCGCAAGCACTCGTGATCGTAAATTATAGTGATGCTTCATGCGAAGAAGTAACTTCATTTGTCAGTGATATCGA
>JAYSZV010000181.1:0-1367 GCA_043737875.1 Candidatus Lloydbacteria bacterium | reverse complement strand
AATGCGAAATGGCAGCCAACGGGAATTTCGTATTATTCCAGCAATGTGTCTGTTGCGGCAGTTCACGAACTGTCCCCTGAAGGAGATACATGAGTGGCAACATACCGATGTCACCAAAGCGACTTATTTTTCCTTGGGTGGCAATTTTCATACTCAAACAGTATAGCAAAAGGCGCACTTGCGCGCGCCTTTATTTATATTGTCCGTGAATATTTCACAGCAGGGTAATATTGGAATGATCGTTCCGCATCGGTGCACGCGAGGCAATGTATGCTGCCATTATCTGCGCATAGGTATACCGCTTCTGCGACAGCAAGAGTTCAATCGGTTTCCCGTCTGTTCCAACCGCCAAGAAGCGAGTAGATGTCGGACCAATTCTGACCGCGAACTTCGAGGTGAAAATTCGCCTGCGAAACTGCATCTGTGTGGTACCGTCGTCAAAGTAGACACGACACCACGGCTCCCCAGTGACCACACTGAATAGACACCACTTCCACTGCGATCGCCATGACCACGGAGCGAGCGCTTGCCAGAAGGCAAAGTAGTCCTTCGGTAAGGCCTCTGGATCGCCCGGAATTTCAAACCCCCCGATTTTTACAGGGAGCGCTTTGACTTTTTTCCACCATAAACCCATTTCAATAGCGCCTCCATGCGCATATGTAATTATTTCTAATTTAGACAATACAACAAAATACATTACAAGTCAATTGTCTGTAAAAAACTTGCAGGGGCCATATTTTCCCGCCACTTTTCGTAGAGTAGAGCCGTTGCACGGACATCACCTATGTTGTAATGGATTATATCTGCAAGTTTTCCTGCACGATAAGCATCACCCACACCTGCTCCAGTTACACCATTCTCTTTTACACTCTTAATACCAAATGTTCGACAAAACAAATGGAGTGATTGTCGTCTCGTTGCACCGTAAAACGTCAGTTCATCCATGAGGTCAATATGAAATGGCCGTGACTGTTGCGAGAGGTAACGGTATTTCATCAGTTCCTGTGTTGGTCGCACACCATGCGCTAGCGAACGATGGATCAAAAACGGTATATCAAAAGTACGTCCACTAAACGTGACGAAGCTATCATATTCTTGCGCTCCTTCCCAAAATTCATGCAAGAGCATCGCCTCACTGCGTGCTTTACACACAAAACCCTCAACCTCGCCATCAAATGCATACTGTTCGGCATTTTTTGGCACAAAATAAAGTGCACCCTTGGCACGCTCAAGATCATACAGACCAAGCACAATGATTGATCCAGTGAGTGGCGAGAGACCGAGATTACTCTGCATGTCGTCTACTTGCTGTATCCACTCTTCAGGTGTGTCTGCAAGGCGGTCAATTGGCTTTTTTAGAATTTCCT
>JAYSZV010000180.1:0-1377 GCA_043737875.1 Candidatus Lloydbacteria bacterium | reverse complement strand
CACCTCTCCGACAACCGCTTTCCAAGAAAGTACTGGGGCAAGCTTCATCGTGCGTGACATGTATTGCTCCGCTTCAGAGGACGGATATATTCCGTAGGATCCAATCCCAATCCGCACGAGGTCAAAGTGTGCGGAGGGATAGAGCATCGCTCCACCCGTGGCTCCTGCATGACAAATGGGGTCGTGCCCTGCTTCGTAAAATAATTCTTTCCACTTCACAAATTCTCCAATCTGTCGCCTCGTCGTGTCACTGCTCCGCGGATTCTTGGCTTCCGCAAAGTGTGTATAGAGTCCCTCAACATGGAAGACGCCTGTCGATGCTGACGCAATAATCGAGAGTAGAGGCAATACTTCATGCATTTGAAACCCCTGACGATGCATACCCGTATCTGCCTTGATGTGCACGCGAAGCAATTTCTTTCCTTTCCTCAGTTTCAAAACTTCTGCCATCTGCGCCGTACTCGATATGGTGATACTGATATCATTCTTTCGCGCTTCCTCGTATCGTGTCGGTAACGTAAACCCAAGTACTAAGATGGGAATCTTCGCTCCTTCTTTTCGGAGCGCCAACGCTTCCGTTACAGAATCAACTCCAAGCCAGTCCGCACCAAGACTTTCCATGAATGGAGCAAACTCATGGATATTGTGTCCATATGCATTGGACTTCACCACGCTCATAAGCCGTGTATCTTTCCCCAACAGCTTGCGGAATGTTTGATAATTTTTCTTTATCGCCTTCTTATCTATTTCAATCCATGTACGGAGACCTGCGTGCGGTGATTCATTCATTTCCCTATTGTAGCACGCAAAAATTGACGCGATTTACAATAAACCCGTGAGCTGTTATATTACGTCCACGAATGCGTAGGTGGCAGAGCGGTCAAATGCAATAGACTGTAAATCTATCGTCCTATGGGCTACGCAGGTTCGAATCCTGCCCTACGCACAAAGTAGGACAAACCGAGGTGAAAGCTTCGGTTTTGTCTTTTGTGGCCTCACTAATTCCAGGTTCGAACGTTGGGCAAAGCTTCTTTGCTGTGTTCAGTGCATCAATGAGCTTTTGAATAGGTTCTGCGTTGATAATACTCAGCTTTTCTTCATTCCAGATTAGGTTCGATTTCATGCGAGCCAAGATAGCTCTTTTCGCCTTTGTGTCACCATTTCTAATTACCCTCGATGCGACCAATGTAAGGTCAGCTATGTCATTAGCCTTGGTCAACCAGTCAATCGCCACGGGGGTCTGCTCCATATCTTTCAGTTCTCTATCTATTTCCTCAGTGTCTTTCTGATACTCATCTGGTGTAATAATTTTATCAGCAAGCATTTCGCGATAACCTTTCTTCTTTCTCTCTAGCGCACTTCGCCTGCATTCCTGAG
>JAYSZV010000179.1:0-1382 GCA_043737875.1 Candidatus Lloydbacteria bacterium | reverse complement strand
TCTTTACTGAATTGAAATACATAAACGGCACACCCGTCCCAACACCCGGAATAGGAATGCCATTTTTTGTTGCTGATTTTATCGGACTCTTCTTCGCCAGCTTCATTTTACTTGCGATAAAGTTGAGACGTGCCGTGGGTATCGAGCGGGACCAATTACGCACCATTTGCTACGGGGTTATATTCTCTTTCAGCCTCATGGCCTTTTCCACGGTTGTGCTCGTGGTAATTTTGAAATCTTCTTCATTTGTTTTCCTCGGCCCCCTCTACACGTTGATACTGCTCGCCAGTATTGCTTACGCCATTGTCACCTATAATTTATTTAATGTGCGCATGAGTGCGGTGCAGGCATTCGTATACATTATTGCACTCGTGTATCTTTCGAAGATTTTTGTTTCACAAAGTGTGACCGATCGAATCGTCGATATTATTATTTTCATAGCGACAACGTTCTTCGGAATGCTTTTAGTGCGTAGTGTCAAAAGGGAGACGCAGTCAAAAGAGGAAATTTCAAAACTCGCAAAACGACTGACTTCCACCAACTGGGAGCTGGCACGGACAAATGAGCAACTCCGTATTATTGATCTGCGCAAGAGCGAGTTTGTGTCTATTGTTTCGCATCAGTTACGGACACCGATTACCGCAATAAAAGGCTACGCATCGCTGGTCCTTGAGGATTCTTTCGGAAAGCTTCCTGATGCGATTAAATCTCCGGTTGAAAAAATATTTATTTCTTCCACGCGATTGTCCAACATGGTGTCTGATTTTTTGGATATTTCAAAAATTGAACAGGGGACAATGGCCTACAACTTTGCTTCCGTTGATGTTGCTGCTCTCCTTATAGACCTCGTCGATGAATTTACCACAATCGCGACGCAAAAAAATCTTGTACTTGAGCTGAAGGTGCCCAGAGACGAGCCATTTATCATAACGGCGGATGAGGGCAAGGTGCGACAAGTACTCTCAAATCTTATTGATAACTCGATTAAATACACCCCAACGGGTGGAGTGTACATTTCACTCACAAAAGACAATGTACGTGGAATGGTGATTATTAAACTGAAAGATACAGGTATCGGCTTATCTCACGATGATATTCATCACCTGTTTGGCAAATTTACGCGTGGTTCGGGCGGACAGAAGCAAAATACCGACGGGTCCGGATTGGGGCTCTATGTTGCCAAAAAAATGCTCGAAGCACACAATGGAACCATGTGGGTTGATTCTCCAGGCCCTGGGAAGGGCTCCACGTTTATCGTCGAACTCCTCGCAGAAGAATAAGGCGTGATTTGCCACATGCGTCGACTTCCACAACCCCCTTATTCCTGCTAAAATGCGCCATAATGAGTGCAATAAAGAAAACGTTGGTATCGGGCATCCAAT
>JAYSZV010000178.1:0-1389 GCA_043737875.1 Candidatus Lloydbacteria bacterium | reverse complement strand
AATTTACAGAGCGAAGCGACTATAAATTTGGGAACACCCTTGTGGTGAATGGCGAATAAGGAATAGGCAAATAGTTTTGGGCAGGGGATACAAGAAATAATTTTTTGATACAATTTGGGGATATGGATGAGACTCAGACAGACACCGCGACAGAGACAAATAGTACAACGGTGTCGTCACGTGAGTTGCTTGTTTCGTTTTTTGTTTCAGCTCGGTATACTGTAGAACAAATATGAAAAAGTCACTAGAAAAAAAAGATGGGATAGTATATCAAGTCAAATCGGGAGCCCTCGCGCTTCGGGGTGATTTTGAGAAGGAAACAATATGGGCTAATCAAGGACAAATTGCGAAAATTTTTGATATAGAGCGATCAGTTATAACGAAACACATACGTAACATTCTTGCAGATAAAGAATTAAACGAGAAGGCAGTATGTGCAAATTTTGCACATACTGCGGAGGACGGAAAAACGTACAACGTTCAATTTTACAACCTTGATATCATCCTCGCCGTGGGTTACCGAGCAAATTCTACGCGAGCAATTGAGTTCAGGAAATGGGCGACCAAAACGCTTCGGGCGCATATTGTGGAGGGCTACACCATCAACCGTGCACGAGTGGGGCAGAATTATGACACGTTCATGCAGTCTGTCGCGGACGTGAAAGCCCTGCTTCCGAAGGGTACACCGATAGACAACGCAAGCATTCTGGAACTCGTGAGGATGTTTGCTGACACGTGGATGTCGCTTGATGCCTACGACAAAGAGACGCTTGATATCAACAAGCCCACCAAGAAAAAAGTAAATATTACCGCCGAAAAACTGAGCAAAAGTGTAGAGGTACTAAAGGGTGAGCTCATCTCGAAAGGAGAGGGAACTGATCTATTTGCGACGGAGCGTACGCGCGGTGCACTTGAGGGAATAGTGGGCAACGTCATGCAATCGTTTGGTGGTACAGATGTCTATCAAGGCATTGAGGAGAAAGCGGCACACCTCCTTTATTTTATCGTGAAGAATCATCCGTTTATCGATGGCAACAAGCGCACGGGAGCATATGCATTTGTGTGGTTTTTAAGTATGGCAAAAGTGCTCGACACGAAACGACTTACCCCGGAAGCCCTGACTGCAATCACGCTCTTAATTGCAGAAAGCGATCCCACCCACAAAGAGAAGATGGTGAGACTCGTCACCATGCTCATTTCAAAGAAAGTTGCCCGTTAAATCTCATGAATTTAAACCCGCCTAGTTACCAGAATTTCTCCATACAACAGTCCTCAGGGATAGCACAGACTCAACAACCGACTCAACAACAGATTCAGCCCCCACCACCTTATTTCTATTCTCTAATTCGCGCGCGACTTAAAATTTACAGAGCGAAGCGACTATAAATT
>JAYSZV010000177.1:0-1389 GCA_043737875.1 Candidatus Lloydbacteria bacterium | reverse complement strand
AAGGCGTGGCAAAAGCACACGCAAGGATGAAAAATCGAAGTATTTCTTTAAGTGACATGCCCTCAACTATATATGGGATATCCCCCACTGGCAACGGTAGTTGGGGCGTAAATGGACTGTCCGAGAAGGAAGTATCTTCGGATGTGGGATAAGTGGCTATTTCAAATGAAGATAAGATTTACCATGAACACTTTTGCGCAAAGTGTAGGTATTCTATATTATGGGGAAACAGCGAAGCGACTTAGAAGCGTAATAAACACATAACATGAAGGGAGTAATTCTTGCGGGAGGAAGCGGAACACGACTTCATCCACTTACCAAAATCACCAATAAGCACCTCCTTCCGCTTTACAATAAGCCGGTCATATTCCACGCCGTAGAAAAACTCGTCAATGCAGGTATCGATAAAATAATGATTGTCGTTTCACCCCAGTACCTCGATGACTTTGTCAGTGTCTTGGGTTCCGGTCAGGATTTCATATCCAAAAAAACTGGGCACCAAATTCAGATTATGTACGGGATTCAAAATGAGCCAAACGGAATCGCAGCGGGTCTTTGGCTTGCGAAGGATTTTGTGGGAACTGATAGTGTCGTCCTCCACCTCGGAGACAACATTATCGAGGACGACATTACTGACGAAGTCAGAAGTTTTGTCTCTGGTGCAAAGGTGTTTCTCAAAGAAGTCCACGACCCAGAGCGCTTTGGTGTCGCAACAATAGATGAGAATGGTCGCGTGACCGAAATAATTGAAAAACCCAAGGAGCCGAAGAGCAATCTTGCCGTTGTGGGAGTATATCTTTTCGATAATACGGTTTTTGTGAAAATCAAGAGTCAGGAAAAATCTGCTCGAGGTGAGTATGAAATTACTTCAGTAAATAATTGCTATGTAGACGAAGGCACACTTACTGCGGGAGAAGTTTCCGGAGCATGGTTTGATGTGGGTACCTTCGACAGCCTCCTAACGGCATCTAATTATATGAAAGAGAAGCATCAGCGCGAGGGTAAGTAAACACATGACATACGACAAAACAATTCTTGTAACTGGGGGCGCAGGCTTTATTGGAAGTAATTTTCTGAACACCATGGTGGCGAAGTATCCAAACTACAAGTTTGTGAACCTTGACCTCCTCACCTACGCAGCCAATCTTGATAATGTTGTTGTTTCAGATTTACCGAATTACACATTTGTCGCTGGAGACATTCGCGACCTCCCTACGATAGAGACAATATGGAGCACCCATAAGCCCACACACATCATTCACTTCGCCGCCGAAAGCCATGTCGACAACTCGATTACGAATCCCAGCGTGTTTATCGAAACAAATGTGAATGGGACACACAACCTTCTCCTCCTGGCGAAAAAGTACGGCATTCAGCGCTTTCACCATG
>JAYSZV010000176.1:0-3625 GCA_043737875.1 Candidatus Lloydbacteria bacterium | reverse complement strand
GGGAATCCCCATGCTCGAGGCTCGTATGTCACAGCACTCTGACTGGAGTACATATGCGAAGCGTACAAATGCTTTCATCCCGTGGTTTCAGAAGGCATCCTAAGTAATAATTTGCGCCTTCATTCCGAGCACACATTTTTATGCTACAATTTCCACGCGCAATTATTGCAAATAGCATCTTTGGTCGCCCAGCCAATTGCTAATGCACAACAGCTAATATTATATTATGACCTACGCACTCGAAATAACTGATTTAAAGAAAACTTACGCGTCGGGAGTCGAGGCCCTTCGTGGGGTCACTCTCCGTGTACCGGAAGGAGATTTTTTCGCTCTTCTTGGTCCTAACGGTGCAGGGAAGTCGACACTCATCAATGTTGTGTGCGGTCTGGTCAATAAGTCTTCTGGTAGCGTGCTCATTCAGGGTCTATCAATCGACGACAACGCACCAAAGGCCAAGATGCATGTTGGAGTTGTTCCTCAGGAATTTAATTTTGGCATTTTTGAAAAAGTTATTGAGATTGTCGTCAATCAAGCGGGCTATTATGGCATCCCCCGAAACAAAGCACTTCCACGCGCGGAGTATTATCTAAAGAAACTCGGACTGTGGGAGAAACGAAACGTCAAGGCAATGGAGCTCTCGGGCGGAATGAAACGCCGTCTTATGATAGCGCGCGCACTCGTTCATGACCCCAAGCTCCTTATACTCGATGAGCCCACGACGGGAGTGGACATTGAACTTCGACGTGGAATGTGGGAGTTTCTCGCAGAGTTAAATAAGAGTGGTGTGACGATTATCCTCACCACCCACTACCTCGAAGAAGCAGAACAACTGTGTCTCAATGTCGCAATCATCAGCGGTGGTGTATTCGTCGCTGAAGGGGAAATCAAGACACTTCTTGCAAGCATGGAAGCAGAAACGTTTGTTTTTGATTTAAATCGTGACCCCGATGATGCCGTCCTTCGGGAATTAGCTATGTATGGTGCTACGAAACCACGCGGGAATGTGCTCGAGCTTACGCTCTCGAAAAAAAATACCCTTAATTCTGCCGTGCTTACGCTTAATGGCCATGGATACGAAGTATCGAGCTTGCGCAACAAAACAAATCGTTTGGAGGAATTCTTTATTCACCACACAAAAGTGACAAAATAATCCTCTACATATGGATACAACGCAAATTTGGGTCAGCTACTACACAATAGTGCGCAAAGAGGTCGCGCGGATGCTCCGCATATGGACACAGACATTTCTCCCCTCAGTCATTACCACACTTTTATATTTCGTCATTTTCGGAAAATTTATTGGAAGCCAAATTGCGCCGATAGATGGAGTGCCTTACATGCAGTTCATCATTCCCGGGCTCGTCATGATGTCGGTCATCATGCAGTCATTCATGAGTTCTGCCTTCACCTTTTATATGGCGAAATTTATGAAAACGCTTGAGGAGGTAATGGTTTCCCCGACACCGTATATTGTCGTCATTCTGGGTCATGTGAGTGCAGCGGTCATCCGTGGGATGATAACCGCCATTATTATTCTTTTCGTGGCATTCTTCTTCATACCGTTTCAAATTTATTCGATTCCCATCACGCTCGCCTTCATCTTTCTCTCGTCACTGCTATTTGCGCTTGCCGGTCTCGTTAATGGTGTGTTTGCAAACTCATTTGATGCAGTCCAAATTTTCCCGACATTTGTACTTACGCCACTCACATATCTTGGTGGCGTATTCTACTCCATACAGCTCCTTCCTCCATTGTGGCAATACGTTTCATATGCCAACCCTATCGTGTATATGATAAATGGTTTTCGCTATGGTCTATTGGGCGTTTCTGATACACGCATTGGCCTCTCATTTGGCGTACTCGTATCTCTTGTGGTGATACTCATCGGGGTAAATTGGTATATCTTCAAATCGGGGAGAGGGTTACGTGCATAACATAAGCGACGTTAAGAAAACGGAAAATATCAACACAGATGAAACGTGTGTTGCGTGTTTTTTATGCAAATGCTAATCTTGTATTTGTCTCCTCTGGTCTGCATGCAGGCCTTCGGACCCGCACTTCGGTGTGGGTCCTTTTTTATGTATAATGGCGCCAATGATGAAGGATGAACGTAAGAGAGTATTAAATGAAAAAGAAATGGGAATAGGTTCCATTCTCTATTGGATGAGTCGAGACCAGCGGGCAGAGGATAATTGGGCTTTGCTATATGCGCAAGAATTAGCAAAGAAAGAGCACCGACCGCTTGAGGTGGTCTTCACGCTCTCGCCCGTATTCCTTAATGCGACGTTCCGCATGTATGATTTCATGCTTCGAGGGCTTGAGGAGACAGAAAAAAAATTACGTGCGCGCGGCATCCCATTTCGTATTCTCCTCGGCAATCCACCCGAAGTGCTTTTGGAGTATGCAACGAAAAAAAAGGTGGGAGCAATCATCACCGACTTCGACCCGCTTCGCATAAAAAAAGTTTGGAAAAATACTCTCGCAAGTGCCCTTGAAGTACCGCTCATTGAAGTTGATGCCCACAATATTATTCCCGTCTGGATAGCTTCACCAAAGCAAGAATACGCTGCGTACACTATTCGCCCCAAAATCCACCGGCTGTTGCCCGAGTATTTAGAGGAATTCCCTAACTTATCTATACAGAAAGATGTCGTACTCCCCGCACTGATAAATTGGAAAAAAATATCTGCCTCACTCACCGTTGATCGTACTGTGGCGCCCGTTTCGTGGTGTGTTCCAGGGTCTTCATCAGCACGAAAAGTATTGGCTGATTTTATCGACAACAAGCTGTCGGCTTACGACACCAAGCGCAATGAC
The DNA here is from genome assembly GCA_043737875.1 of Candidatus Lloydbacteria bacterium. Classification (GTDB taxonomy): domain Bacteria; phylum Patescibacteriota; class Minisyncoccia; order Phycocordibacterales; family UBA6899; genus MHLP01. Next base: position 808 of record JAYSZV010000176.1, on the reverse strand, counting down.
CCCAATGTGGACGCGCAATCGGGAATGTCTCCATATCTCCACTTCGGGCAGATTGCGCCCGCGCGCGTCGCACTCCTCGTAGGCAAGGCGCGCGCATCCACTTCGCGTGAAGCATATCTCGAGGAACTCATCGTGCGTCGAGAACTTGCCGAGAATTTTTGTTTTTATCGGGAGGACTACGATAAGACTACGGCATTTCCGGCGTGGGTGAAAAAGACTTTTGATGAACACGCCAAAGATGTGCGTACGTACCACTATGCAATGGCACAATTCGAGAAAGGGAAGACTCACGATGAGTTATGGAACGCTGCGCAACGCGAAATGGTTACTCGTGGCAAGATGCATGGGTATATGCGCATGTACTGGGCAAAAAAAATACTGGAATGGACCAAGAGTCCCGCCGAGGCACTCAAGGTAGCAATTTACCTTAATGATAAATACTCGCTCGACGGAAGAGACCCCAATGGCTATGCGGGCATCATGTGGTCTATCGGAGGCGTGCATGATAGGGCTTGGTTTCCTCGCCCCATCTTCGGCTTGGTGCGCTTCATGAGTCTCGGTGGAGCAAAGGGAAAGTTTGATGTCGCACGTTATATTGCATCGCAAGAGCCTTCACTTTTTGACTCCTCGTGCTAGTTTGCTAGAGTTGAAGAAGCGGTATATTGGAGGTTCTTCATGGTTACAGATAGCAATGTTGCAAGCATATTACCGAAATGGTATTCCGTTTCCGTACGATTCTTTGTTCCGACAGAGACAACTGATTGCCAAATGTTTTATATGACCATTCTTGCGCCAAGTAGTGAAGTGG
>JAYSZV010000175.1:0-3626 GCA_043737875.1 Candidatus Lloydbacteria bacterium | reverse complement strand
CCCTTTTCACCCTGGAGACTACATGAAACTGCCTTCTCTTGAAGCGGTCGCACTTGCGCTACTGCAACCCCCGTCGATGTTTTTCGGTCGGCCCAAAAAGCCCCATGCAACCAGAGAAGAGGTCGCAGAGAGCCGTCGAAGCGAGCAAGAAGACTGGCGTGGATGCGAGGCAACCCTCCATCCTGACCTCCTCAAGGAATTTCAACAACAATCCGCATAATCATGCGGAAAAAGCCCCTGATTGTACCAAGCGCGTGCAATTGGGGGTTTTTCATGCCCAAATAAACGAAATATGCGAAAAGCACTGTACATTTTGGAGGTTTCTGCTAGAATTGCCTTGGTCGCGACTCGTGCGCGACTATTCAATTTGTGAAAGAAAAAACCCGAATAAACAATCAAATCAAGGCCCCAGAGGTTCGCGTTGTCGATGACAACGGTAGTTTAGGAAACATGACTACCGCGAACGCCATCAAGCTGGCTCAGGAGCGAGGACTCGACTTAATCGAAATCTCCCCGAACGCCAACCCACCCGTTGCAAAAATAACGGACTATGGTAGATTCCAGTACACGACGCAGAAGAAAGACAGGGACGCACGCGCGAAAGCACATGTGACAGAAACGAAGAATGTTCAGATAAAGATAGGTACATCTGAGCGTGATCTTGAACTGAAAGCCAAGAAGTCATCTGAATGGCTAAGGGAAGGACACCGCGTGAAGCTTGACCTCTTCCTTCCTGGACGTACGAAGTACATGGAACCGAAATTTCTTGAAGAGCGTCTCGATCGCATACTCCGCCTACTGACTGAAGAGTACAAAGTCGCAGAGGAGCCAAAGAAAAGCCCCAAGGGACTCACCGTCGTTATCGAGCGAGGAGTGATGAAGAAAAAAGATACTACGGAAAAAGAAAAAACAGAAAAAGCGCCAACCACCGAAGCAAAATAATATGAAAACTAAAACAAACAAATCATACGCAAAGCGCGTCAAAGTCACGAAGTCGGGTAAGGTGCTTCTCCGAAAGCCTGGTATCAACCATTTCAATGCAAAAGAGAGTCGCAGTAGTCAGCTCAACAAGAAACACCGTGTTGACCTTCCGATGTCTCACAAGGCAAAACAGCGTTTTCTTTTGGGAGTATAGTCCGCAATTTTAATACCGATTAACTAGTAAGCTATGTCACGCGTAAAACGAGGAGTCACATCCAACAAACGTCGAAATAAGGTACTCAAGGCTGCCAAGGGTTTTCGCCATGGTCGCTCCAAGAAAGAGATTGAGGCAAAGGTGGCACTGCGCAAGGCTGGCGTCTACCAGTTCACACACCGCAAGGACAAGAAGAACGACTTCCGCCGTATGTGGCAGGTCAAGATGAATGCGGCGCTTCGCCCACTTGGTTTCTCATACTCCAAGTTCATCGGTGAGGCGACAAAGAAGAAAATTCTTCTTGATCGCAAGATTCTCGCCACACTCGCAGAGCACAATCCTGAGACATTCAATCGCGTTGCCGCTGAGGTCATGTCCTAAGGGTCATTTCGGGCGTATTACATTGTCGCCTGTACAAAAAATAAGGGGAGTAATAGATCAACTATTACTCCCCTTATTTTTTGCTTGCCTCCTCGTACTACCCTCCAAAATGACCCTTAGGAGAATAAGAAAACCGCTCAAAGTGAGCGGTTTTTTGTTTAGGCAAATTTCTTTTCATGAATCTTCGCTCGCGCATATGCATGAAGCGTGATTGCCGAAATGGCGAAGCAGAGAGGATTGACGACCATCAGCGTTATATCCCCCACGGAGATGAGTGCAAAGAAAAACCAGAACACACTCGCCACCATGAGACTTATGGTAAAAACAGGGTCAAAGGAACCAGTTTTTTTCTCCATGTACAACTTCCGTGGTTGATCGATGAAAAAAAAGATTCCGACCATGAGGATGGGGAAAATCATGAATGATTTATCGCTTGCGAGCATAATGGCGGGTAAAAGCACTAGAAGCGGAACGAGTATCGTGATGAGTATGCGGAGGCGGTCTCGTTCATACAGCAGAATTCCCACAATCGCGAGCACATATGAGGGTGCGAGTACGAACGCATTAAACAACATCACCACAGAAAGGCAGTACCAACCATACAACGCAAAGGTCCAAATTGAGGCATGCCAATATGCCAGCATGTAGAGTGACACTCCTTCTCCGCTACGCTTGGTGTAAATGCATCGAGCGAGGCCATATGAGCCATATGCTTGAATGAAAGTGACCAACGCAGCACCAAGTGCCCAAAACGTTGGTGCATTTTCCCCGAATTGTTTCCCCTCTACGGAATTGAGGATGAAGTTAAATACAGTCTCCATTGGAGACCTCCTTTTGTACGTGAATTAAAAGAGCGATATGTTCTCCATTATCCACAATGCACACTCTTGAGCAAGGAGAAAATGCTATGTCGTTTTTACTTCGATTTCTTCACCACACCAACGAATCTCACCCTTTTCATGTGCGACTAGATACTCATTGGCTTTCTTAAAATGCCCGTTCCCCAGAAACCCTCTATGTGCCGAAAGTGGCGATGGGTGTGACGACTCGAGAATGAGGTGCTTTCCGGAATCGATGAGGGAGCGCTTCTCGCGTGCGTAATTGCCCCAGAGCATAAAAACGACATGGGGACACTCGCGACTCACCGTTCGAATAACTGCATCCGTGAATTCGTGCCAGCCAAATTTTACGTGCGAATTCGCCCTCCCTGACTCCACCGTGAGCGACGCATTAAGAAGGAGTACACCCTGCTTCGCCCAGAGAGAGAGGTCAGACGTGCGCGGGCATGTCACACCATACTCTCGCTCGATTTCTTTGTAAATATTTTTCAGCGACTGAGGAATGGCATTGTGAGGGAGGCTCGAGAATGCGAGTCCGTCTGCAACGTTCGGTGTGTGGTATGGGTCTTGACCTAAAATCACAACGCGCACGTCACTCGGCGCACAAAGCTCAAGCGCCCGAAATATTTTTTCTTGTGGTGGACATACCGAAGATGAGCGGTATGACTCCCCCACTTTTTCAAACAAATCACTGACGTATGGCTTCTCTAACTCCTCATGGAGTAGGGTGGTCCAAGCGGAAAAAAATGAGATGTTATTATCGCCCATTTCCATAATTAAAACTCGAGCGTGTGTTCGTCTTTGGGGGATGGGACAATTGCATCAAGTCCGAGGTAGTCGCGAATACGCTGTGCGAGGAACATCGAGGACTTTGGTTCGCCGATGGTGACAAATATTTTCTTGAGTGTGTCTTTCCCTCCTTCAACGAATTCAAGCAAGTGGTCCATGTCTTTATGTCCCGAGTATCCATGAATCTGAATGACGCGTGCCTTCACCGCATAGTCTCCACCATGGAGGTGCACCGTCTTCGCTCCCTCTGAGAGGTGACGCCCCGGAGTGCCCGCAGCTTGGTACCCCACGAGGAGGACTGCATTCTTGGGGTCACCCAAATAGTGCTTCAGGTGATGCACAATGCGCCCGCCATTGGCCATGCCGGAGCCCGCCATGATGACTTTTGGTCCTTTTGTTTCCCAAATCTCCATTGATTCTTGTTTCATTTCTGTAAAAAAGAGTCGTGGAAATCGAAATACGTCGTCGCCCGTCTTGATGAT
>JAYSZV010000174.1:0-1400 GCA_043737875.1 Candidatus Lloydbacteria bacterium | reverse complement strand
GTGTCTTCGATAGAAATCGTTTGGACGCCTCCCTTCATTATTTTCGTACGACGCTCATCACCATACTTGTCTTTCATCTCATTCATTTCGGCTTTGATCACGGCCATCATTTTCTTGACGCTACCGAGGATAGACTCAAGTTCTGCGATAAGCAGTCCGAGTGCTTTCAACTCGTCTTCAATCTTTTTGCGCTCAAGTCCCGCTAGGCGAGAAAGCTTCATCTCAAGAATTGCGGCTGCCTGTAGGTCGGAGAACTTGAATTCTTTGACCAAGTTTGCGTGCGCAGTCGGCGTATCCTTTGATGCTTTGATGAGCTTGATGATGGCGTCGATGTGGTCGAGCGCTTTCTTGAGTCCAAGCAAAATATGCTCGCGAGCCTTGGCCTTGGCGAGCTCAAATTCCGTGCGACGCTTCACCACTACCTTGCGGTGCTTGATGAACTCTTCAAGGATAGTCTTGACCGATAGTGTCTGTGGCACGCCGTCGACGAGTCCCACCATATTGAAGTGGAATGTCGTCTCAATCTCTGTGTGCTTGTAGAGGTAATTCAATACTTTTTGTGGGGGTACACCCTGTTTTAAATAAATGGCAATGCGAATATCGCCCTTTGCGGACTCATCGCGGAGATCTTTGATGCCTTCGAGCTTCTTTTCACGCACGAGGTCGGCAATCTTCGTGAGGAGGTCCGCTTTGTTGACGCGGTATGGAAGACTCGTGATGATGATTTCTGTTTGTCCGGCTTTCTGTTCAACAATTTCAGCCTCTCCACGACACACCACACCACCGCGACCCGTCGCGTATGCATGGCGAATATCTGCTTTGTTGTATGCGACACCACCTGTTGGGAAATCGGGACCCTTAATAAATTCGAGCAAATCTTCACCGGTGGCGTCTGGTGTATCGATAAGATGAATGAGTGCGTCCACTACCTCGCCGAGATTGTGCGGAGGGATGTTCGTCGCCATACCAACGGCGATACCAAGAGTACCATTCAAAAGAAGGTTGGGAACAACTGAGGGCATGACTACGGGCTCTTTCTTTGAGCCGTCGTAGTTGGGGCGAAAATCGACGGTGTTTTTGTCGAGGTCGCGAAGTACGTCGCCTGCGATACGCGACATCTTGGCTTCGGTATAACGGTACGCGGCTGCGGCGTCTCCATCGATGGAACCGAAGTTACCCTGACCCAAGACGAGCGGGTAGCGCATTGAGAAGAGTTGGGTCATTTTGACCATCGCATCGTAGACAGATGAGTCACCGTGTGGATGGTACGAACCGAGCACTGCTCCAACAACTGTTGCGGACTTCTTGAATCGTGCAGAACTCGTGAGCCCCATCTCATGCATGGCATAGAGGATACGACGATGCACAGGCTTCAATCCATCGCGGACATCAGGAAGCGC
>JAYSZV010000173.1:0-1402 GCA_043737875.1 Candidatus Lloydbacteria bacterium | reverse complement strand
AAAAAAATACACAAAGAAAAAACCCCTCAATGCGAGGGGTTAGTGCATAAATTTATTTTTTCGGCAAAAAGGACTTGTACCGGTCCTGATCAAACTTTTCCCATTCATTAAAAACACGAACCATTTCTTGAGCAGCTGCAAAGTGGAGTGGATTAGTGTCCCTCATCGAAGCACGCACGGGAGCATTTGTCATTACCTTGGACGATGGAATGCTCTTTGCGTTTTGACACTCTGTCCCCATTTCATTGATCCCCTCTTGCTCCTTCTTGTCCAAGGTGGGAATCATGATGTCTGGGGTCACTCCGATACATTGCACTGGAATCCAGTTCTCCGTAGTGCCAAGTAAATATTCCGCATATGTTATTTTGAGTGCAGACCCATCCAATTCTCCCGTCACGGGATCACGATAAGAAATAATTTCTTGCATCGAGCCTTTTTGGAATGTGCCCGACTTTCCTGCTATCGTTGCACGGTTGAAGTGTTGTAGCCCTCCTGCAACAATCTCCGATGAAGAAGCAGATCCCTTCCCCACCACAATGAGGAGGGGGATACCGTTCGTCATGTCACCGGGATACTTCCTCACTCCCACCTTATCGCTTTCCGAAAAATGTACAATGCTAATTCCCGTGCGACCGCGTTCAAGAACGCCGGTTTCGCCTTGAGGCAAATCCATGAAGAAGTCGAGCGTATCAACAGCCTCCATTACGAGCCCACCGGGATTATTTTTCACGGACATAATGAGTCCACTCAGAGATCCACCTGCATCTTTCTTCAGCTTATTGAAATGTGTTTCTAGGTCATTCGTGAAATTTTTTCCAAAATGCACCGTATCAATGATGCCGTATTTTTTTCCTGCATGTTCAATAAGCACAGAACGCATTTGGGGATTTTTGATGGGCCTTCGTATCAGCGTGAACACGCGAACGGGCTCTTCATTACGCACGACATGGAGCGTTATTGATGTGCCGACAGACCCGACAATCACGGAAGATATTTCTTGGGCATTTGCGAGCTGAACCAGCAATTTGTCATTTACTTGGACGATGGTGTCGCCCGGAAGAATGCCCGCTGCTTCTGCGGAGGTCCCCGGAAATACTTCAAGCACGACTGCATTCGTGGCCGGTTTCACTCGTGAATACTTGATGCCAATTCCAACCAAATCATTACTCACTATTTGTCGGAATTTTTTATATTCCGCGGCATTCATGTATACAGAGTGCGGATCAATGGTGCTCGCGATACCTTTGTACGCGTTCTCGAAACACTCATTAACGGTGAGCAAGGGGTAGGACTTTATACACATCGTCTGCATTACATCAGTAAGCTTTGCGAGCTTGCGCCTTAACAATTCTTCTTCTGCACTCAACGATTTCTGCTCTGCAGATGCCTGAGTTGTGGTAGG
>JAYSZV010000172.1:0-3659 GCA_043737875.1 Candidatus Lloydbacteria bacterium | reverse complement strand
TGTGCTCGCTTTTCATTCGGCGGACGGCAGAACGCATATTCATGATGTTGATACCCGCTTGGTCATTGATGAAGATAGGTGCTTTCGATAATCGGTCGAGTCCCTCGCGCAGATATGCAAACTCATGGTCTTTGGAAAGTTTTCCGGTGCGGAGTTTCCATGCGTCGACGGAACTTTCTGCTGCGAGCATGCGGTCGATTAATTGTTGAGAACTCATTTCGAGAGAAAATATTCCGACGGGGACATTGTGGTCCACCGCGGCGCGACGCGCGATATCGAGCGCAAGGGTAGTCTTACCAACGGAAGGGCGGGCAGCGAGAATGATGAGGTCTGACTTCTGGAGACCTGAGAGCATTTTATCGAGGCTCGCAAAACCGGTCGGAACTCCTCGGAGTCCATCGTGTTCTTCGTGAATCTTCTCGATACGCGCCCAAGCCTCAACCAGTGCATCTTTAATGTTTTGGATGCCCTTACCAGAAGAGATATTGGTAACGGAATAAATCTTACTTTCTGCTGTATCGAGGATTTCCTCGAGAGGCAAATCTTCTTTGTATCCAAGCTCAGAGACTTGGTCTGCAGTATGGATTAAATTGCGTAAAATATGCTTCTTGTGGACCGTTTCTGCGTAATACTTGGCATTTGCGGAGGAGGGGACCATGCCCGCGAGTTCAGCGAGGTACGCACGACCACCGATGGAATCGAGCTGAGCGCGCTCCTCGAGCCTTGTGGCGAGCGTGAGGAGGTCTATGGGCTCTCGTTTGCCCTGTAAGTCGAGCATAGACTCGTAGATAATGCGATGCTTTTCTGCGTAAAAAGAATCTGACTTCAGTGCATCAGAGATTTCATAGAGTGAGTCCGTGCGGATGAGGATTGCACCCAAGAGGGCCTGTTCGGACTCAATGTGTTGCGGAGGGAGGCGGAGCCCCGTGCTTGTGGAACTAATATAAGGACTCTTCATGTGCATATTCTAGCATATGGAAGGATGGCTTCGTACGTATGACAAATAGGAACAGCCTGTGGAAAACTGCACACGAAAATGCATGTTTTTCTTTCTTTTTTGACAGAAATTTCCCATTGACTTATTGATGAATAGTTTATTTTTTTTGCAATTCTTTTTTTAAAGCGATTATTATTCAAAAAAACAGTATTATTAAATAACAAAGAACATGATAGAGGATAATAATAAAAAAAGAGAAGGAGGATTGCAGGCGGTTATTCTCGCAGCCGGAAGGGGGACGCGCATGCTCCCGCTCACGCTCACTCGTCCAAAGCCCCTTCAGCTCGTACTTGGAAAGTCGCTCATAAAGTGGAAGCTCGAAGCGCTTCCCAAGGAGGTGGATGAAATTATCATCGTGATTGGCTACCAAGGGGGACAGATACAAGCGGAAATTGGCGAAGAATACAACGGCAAAACGATACGCTATGTCGTACAAAAAGAATTGAATGGCACAGCGGGCGCCCTTCTTTCGGCAAAAGAGCTACTTGGGGAGCGGTTTCTCGTCATGATGGGAGATGATTTGTACGCGAAAGAAGATATCGCCAACATCGCAAAATTGGAGTGGGGCGTGTGTGTTCGAGAAGTTACAAAGGCAGAAATGGGCGGAGAAATGCTGGTTAATAGAGAAGGCAATTTTGCGGGAATTCGGGAAGAGAAACATTTCGTAGAACGCGGGCTCGTGAATACTGGGCTGTACATGTTGCGACATGAGATATTCGGTATCGAGCCGGTAGTAGTAGGAGGTACATCAAATGAATTGGGATTACCCCACACTCTAGCGGTTATTGCAGTGCATACACCTGTACCACTTATGCTGGCAACGGGGTGGATGCAGATAACGACCGCAGAGGATTTGAAGCGTGCAGAAAGCTTCGTTGTACGATAATATTCTCATATGAATGAATCCATATCATCTCAGAATGAGGAGTCCGAAGGGGAGCTTCCCGTTTGGGAACACGAAATGACTGAGCGCGGAGAGTCACATCGCGAGTCAGTGTATCAACTGCCTGAGGATGCGGCGGAGGATTTAGGGCACCCCACGAGCAGGAAGGGATGGCTTGAGTATTGGGAGGATAGACTGAGTGAGGAAATCAAAGAAATACCTGAACTGTATCGGGCAACAAACAATGTGCGTAATCAATGGATTCGAGATACCGCTGAGGCAAATAGAGAAAAAACAACATATCTCGATGAACGTACACGTATTATGCACACACTTGCCTCACGACTCGCGGACATTGATGCACGCATCGACTATCCGGAAGGAGAGCAAGTGGGGCGACGCACTGTTTCCTACGACACCAAAAAAGAGGAGTTGTATACAACATCTGAAGACGGCGCCCCTCACCCATTTCATTTAGATAATATAGCAACAGACATTGACTGGGGGCTGACGTATCGACCCAACACTGATATACCTCAACCACTTTGGCGAAGTATCCGTAAGCGCATGGACATTGCAGAAGCGCGAAAGGACATCGAGGAAGTTTCGAATCGTGAAATAGCAAAAATTGAGGGACTGAGTCTACCTACGACGTCCATTGACGGGAAATGGCTCGAAAAGCACTTTAATCCCCACAATAGGCACATCGAGGGAGTTATTGGCGAGCGTATGGCAAAGAACACTCTGTATGCATTAGGGCGAGCACACCTTGGGGCAGATTTTAAAATCGAAAACTCGAATGCACTAGAGGACGCAGAATTAAAATACGATTTTAAAATTGTGCTACCCGACACCGTGCGTGGCGTCGCGACGACACCGGAAGACGGAGTTACTCGTGAAGAGTATGTTACCCATAAAAGAAGCGTGGGTGTCCAATTTACGATAAGTAATGTGCCCATGAATCTTGATAAAAAAGAAGGACAGCTCAAAACTGCCCGAGAACGTCTCCAGCACGAAGACATGTCTACGTATATCAAACGACCAGTTAATGATATCGTGCTGGTCAATCTTGGTCTCAATGCATCGGAGCGATATGCACAGTGGCTCGCTGAAGGAAAACCATCTGGGGGTCCCGAGCAATATGTTAGTGACGAAGAAAAGCAATTACTCTTACAAAAAATTACCGCTGGTTTGCACTTCTAATATTAAAACTATGAATACAAAGATAGCGACATTTGGAGCAGGCTGTTTCTGGGGCGTCGAAGACATTTTCCGCCAAATAGATGGTGTCACAGATACAAGAGTAGGCTATATGGGTGGCAAAACAGAAAGACCGACTTACGAAAACGTTTGCCACGATGACACGGGGCACGCAGAGGTGGTTGAGGTTACCTATGACCCCGAAAAAGTTTCTTACGAGAAACTGCTCGATATTTTCTGGAAGAACCACAATCCCACAACGCTGAATCAGCAGGGTCCCGACGTGGGCACGCAGTACCGTTCAGTAGTATTTTTCTCGGATAACGAACAACAGATAACTGCAGAAAAGGTCAAAGCCGAGGTTGCCGAGAGTGGGAAGTTTAATGACCCCGTAGTGACCGAAATCGTCCCCGCAGGCACGTTTTGGCGTGCTGAGGACTATCACCAGCAATACTTCGCAAAGAAGGGTATACGGGCAACGTGTCACCTTTAAACACCATATCAGAGCCAAATACTGTCACTCGTAAGCAGTTTTAGTGCTGTGCTTCGCAAAAAACCAATGCAATTGCATTGGTTTTT
>JAYSZV010000171.1:0-1412 GCA_043737875.1 Candidatus Lloydbacteria bacterium | reverse complement strand
TGGTTCATCCTTCGGAATTGTCAGTTCGAGCACAAGATTTTTTTGCGTCGCGATTGTAGTAAATTCATCCACTAAGTCACTGATCGTTGCGGCGACATCTACGGACGTGAAGTTGTAGCTCATGGTTCCCTGCTCAATTTTTGAAATATCTAAAAACTCAGACACCATTTTGGAGAGTCGCGTCGAAGATATAAATATTTTTTCGACGGGAGATTTAATTGCATCAGGAATTTTGCCAAAAGAATCTTCGAGGACGAGCGACGCATAGCCTTTGATTGCGGTAATTGGTGTGCGGAGTTGATGTGAAACAATCGACACGAATTCGCTTTTGCGCTGATCGATAATGCGCAGCTGTTCGTTCGTTCGCGCTAACTCCCAGTTTGTGGAGGTTAGTCGCTTTGCAAGTTCCGCAACTTGAACCCGTGTACGAATTTCTTCTTCGACGCTTTTGACTAACAGAATTCCAAAGCTCATTGTTGAGATAAAAATGACAAAATTAATGAATCTTTCAGATGGATCTACACCTATAAAGATTTTTACAAAAAAGACAATACAGAGAATGGTCACGAAGCCCTGTGTCGCAATGACTTTTACGCTGAAAAGTTGATGACGAAATGAGGCGTATGTAGTAGTAGCGATAAAGAGGAGCGTATAGAGCGGAGCAAGTGGAACAGTGGTGACATTTTGAAAAACAAGCGTAGGTACGAGCACGCTTCCAAACATAAGCATGAGAAACGCAATTGTTCCGGCGAGCAGGTAGCCAATCTGCGTGCGCAATGTCCCGGCACTTTCTTTATAGCGCTGTGTCATTTTGTATACGGTGGCCAGATTTGTGAGCAAAACAAATATTGCAAACAATTTGAGACCACCACCAGTTACGGGCACGGGGAAATTATTGATGACGCTCACCGAGGTAAAGGCGTATGGCGAAATAGTGAGCAAGCACACAAGCAGGGTTCCAAAGATGCTGGCATAAAAAACACCCTTCTTGACCCCAAGTGTGTTGTTGGGGAATGTATACGCAAGAAGGAAGAAAAGCGTATTAACGGGAACTGTCACAAAGAGCGACCAGCGAATCCACCATAAAGACACACTCGGTTCGAGTGGCTCAAGAGAAACGAAAAATACAACCATCCACAGAGAGAGTGACATGGTGAGAAGTGCAAAAAGTCGATTGGTTGCACTTTTTGTGTCACTACGAAAAACAATGTAACCCAAAAAAACATTCAGGATAATTGATGTTATCAATATCGCGGGCGAAAGGGGGGCAAGTGAAGAAATGATGTCCATAACAGAAAACGTGAGTATTCACATTTCTCCTACTATTATACTATGAATACAGTGCTTTCAAAGCCCCGATAAGGCTTGTGTGTTCGTTCTATTGTACTTCTGTGTCACTAAAGTCTACTGCG
>JAYSZV010000170.1:0-1416 GCA_043737875.1 Candidatus Lloydbacteria bacterium | reverse complement strand
TTGTTGCGGGCCCCTCGCGACTCAGTCACCGTATATGAATACGCTTCTTTCGTCGCGTTTCCCGCGCCTCGCATTTCATCCATTTACCTCAGTGGCGAACTGCTTTAAATAACAAAAACCACACGCTAGTGTGGTTTTTTGTTTTATCCTAATGTCGATGAACGACAAAGTTTAAATTTGGAATGGAATGCGAAGTTCTGGACCGTTTCGGTATTCGAGAGGGTGTATGAGCTATACATCCTCCGAATCCGAAATCGGGAAGAACGAGCAGATTGCGCAAAATGGAACTTTTAGAATCGATGCGGAGTGTCGAGGCAAGTTCGAGGCGCCAAGGAAGCGATGCAAAAAGGGGCGTACTCTCGTACGTCCCTTTTGCTCGCGACGCAGGCAACGAAGAAGTTGCCCGACAATGCGCGTCGATGTTACTCGGCTTTGAGGTCCGCGATAACATCATCCATGTCTTGGTGCAATACTCCCCCCACAATACTCCCCCCTGTTCCCTCACTTGCTGAAGTAGATGGAGCGCGCTTGCCTCCTTCGGGTTCGTTGATTTTCAGATTGACGCGCGCGTTGTTCTTCATGCCGACGACGCGAAGAAGTGTGCGAATCGCCTTGGCGGTGTTGCCCATGCGTCCGATAACCTTGCCCATATCCTCTGGATCGATGTCGAGTGTGAGGAGCACACCCATATCGTCTGTTCTGCGCTCTACGACAACTGCTTCTGGTTTGTCGACGAGAGACTTAATGAGGAACTCGAGAAATTCTTTGTCGCTGTGTGTTTCTGCCATAACGTTTTACTTACTATCTAAAAAGAATCGCGAGAAGGCGGACAAGCCATCTGCTTACCACTCACTATATATTCCGTAATCATACCAGTCAATATATATTTCTGAGGCTGTTTGATAAAGAAAAAACCACGCAGAGCGTGGTTTTTTGATTATGAATTGTCTGCAATAGCACAGATAAACAAAATTTGAGAAATAACGATTCGCTCATTTGCCTTTGACGAAACAAGATAGATTGGGAAACCCGCATCGAGCGCACGCTCTGTATCACGGTGCGACATGAGTGCACTGAGCGTGAATATGGAGCAGTTTTCCTTTGTCGTGTACTCAGTGACAATCGTCTCGTCTGCATGGAGGAACATCTCGGCCTCCGGTACATCAAAATACTCAACAGAGAATCGCTCTCCCCCTTCTACGCCGTCGTACGCCCCACCCACAACGCTGATGGACACTGACTTGCCCGAGAGGAGCGCGTGCACCACTTCCATCCATACCACGTCGTTTGACGTGAGCCGAGGAGTGCGAGGAAAGATTGCTTGCTTATAGGATTTCGCGAGCGTCATGGTATGCCTTACTTTTCAAATCTTTTTTCAGATTACGCTACGCATGGTCCGTGTCAACAAAAGAATGC
>JAYSZV010000169.1:0-1422 GCA_043737875.1 Candidatus Lloydbacteria bacterium | reverse complement strand
TTTTATTTTGGTATATTTTTATCCATTTCGCATAGAGACTCAAAATAGCCCGCAGGGATAAACGTAGGTCGATTGATAATTTCTTTCCATGTTGGAAGTACCGGGTAGTCTTTCCATTGGTAGAAAATTTTTCGCGTTTCAATAGAACATCTGAAATAAAAACGAGAGGTCAAGCGGTCAAAATCGTGAAAATATTTTTCCACTTGGGCTTTGTCCATTTCGTGCAAACAGTCTATGGCAATCCCAAGATCTATACTTTTGTCGGGTAGGAGTGCAATTTGTTCGGGGAGGAGGAATACGAGTTCGCTTTCGTTAAATTCTTTTTCCACTTCAGCAAAGGAGGTAAATGGGCGGTATTGGAAAACTTTTTTATTGGGAAATACGGTTGAGATATAACTCTGCGCAAGGAAAAGTGCTGGTGGGATATCCACCATAATATATCGCTTCAAGTTTGGCAGAAGACTGATGTTGCAGAATGCATTGCGCCCATACCCTCCCCCTACTTCAAGAACCGTTTTAATTTCATTTTCTGAAATAGAATGAAAGAGTGAATCATAATCCAAAATTGAGTTGAGCAAATCTGAAGTTATCCGCTTCCCTTCGTGGGTGATGAACGCAGGGTTCCCCATGCTCGGCTCTTCGAGAGTAAGATAGCGCTTACTTTCAGAAAGTTTCAGCACATGCTCAAGTAATAGTGAGGTGAATACGTTATAGGACTCTGACTCCCGTGAATTGAAATATTCATGCTGTTTGATATTTCCGTATTTCTTCTCGAGCTCCTCTCTGCTGTAACCCTTCGTGAGATTTTCGTAATAGTAATTACGCTTCCAATCAACAATGACAAAGTAATCACGCGCAACTGTCTGCTTAAAATTTTCTAAGCCCCTCCTGGTAAGCTGAATAATATTTTTTCGAGCAAGATATGTCCAATATGGAGAGAGGGACGCGAAGGACGCGGACGACACGAGATGGTCCATCATTATGGCAAGTTCAGGAGGTGCGCTCTTGCGCTCCTTACTCCACCATAAACGAAAAAGTGGCTTGCCCAAAAATGAAGGTAAGTCTTTTTCTTCTATGTTTAATTTTCGTAAGATTTTGTAAATCATCGATTTTTCGTATTCCAATCAAATCCAATTTTTGAGTCATCAAAGGCGATACGCTCCTCATCGGGACTATTGGGGTCGTACGCTTCTGTTGTGTGATAGATGATTCCCATTGGCGTACTACCGAGCACCTTGTATCCGTGCGCGACGCCTACGGGTATCGCGACCAACATCATATTTTTCTCTCCAGCATAGAGCACCTCTGTTTGCCCAGATGTGGGTGAATCTTCTCGTAAATCATAGAGTACAATTTGCGCCTGCCCTTTCACGACAAACCAAATATCCCATTGTTTTTTATGCCAATGAAAAGCCTTAATGA
>JAYSZV010000168.1:0-1430 GCA_043737875.1 Candidatus Lloydbacteria bacterium | reverse complement strand
ATGGCCATAGGGAGACCAGTCATCGGCTCTCGCGTGGGTGGCATACCCACTGTTATCGATGACAACGTGACCGGACTATTAGTACCCCCCGGCGATGCCAAGGCGCTTGGGCAGGCAATCCTACGTGTACTCTCTGATGTGAATCTTGCGAAACGCCTTGCCGACGCAGGGCGCGAAAAAGTAGCACGTCTCTATGGGCACGTCGCACAGGGGGTTGCGTACAAAAATCTATTTTCGCACATCATCACCCTGCCCACTATGCGCACTGAAGCAGTGTGGCGAACAAGTACACTTATTTTTTATGCGACACTTTGGTGGGGAGTATTTACTCTACTCTCTTTTGCGCAATCAAATCCCCTATCGCTCCTCAATGTGATTGGTTTTTCCTATCTCGTCTTCGTTCCTGGTACACTCGCTTATCTTCTACTCCGCCTCCCGCGGCTGCCCGCCTGGGCGACCATACCAATGGTGGTTACACTCAGCATGCTCCTCATTATGCTTGTTGTACTTATTGGCAACAGTATACTTCCACACCTTGGGGTGAGTGCACCACTTGAACGAAACGCACTACTGTTTCAAATAGGCATACTTCATGCGCTCCTTGCAGGGTGGCTACTCGGGAGAGGGGCGCACACCTATGTCACGATGTCTGTTCGGAGTGGCCTTTGGATACTCCTAAAGACAATACTACGAGTACGAATTCCAATACTACTCCTGAGCATGGCAATACTCGGTGCACAAGAACTCAACACGAACGGTGAAGGCTTCGTCACATTTGGGATGCTTTCGCTTCTACTTCTCTATTTGTGGCAACTTCATAAATATTCAGACGAAGAACGTCCGGGCGTCATCGCAACAGCACTGTACTTTATTGCACTCGCACTCCTACTTATGACAAGTCTGCGAGGAGAAGGAATCATTGGTCATGATATTGTGAGAGAGTTTTTGGTATTTAAGCTTGCGGTAAATGAAGGTGTTTGGAATATTGATTTTTTTCAGGATGCCTATAATGCATGCCTGAGCATCACCACGCTCCCCGCTACACTCTTTGGGCTACTAGAGATCAGTGACACTTCAGTATTTAAGGTTCTCTACCAAATGCTCTTTGCAACCATCGCTCCGCTCATCTACACAACCCTCCGCAACTTTTTTCCGCGGTCACTCGCACTGCTTTCGACGCTTTTCTTCATCACCTTTCCGACATTCTTTACAGATATGCCGATGCTCAATCGCCAGGAAGTAGCCTTTTTATTCCTCGCGATGATGGTCTATGTGATGCAAAACACGTCCATTAGCGCACCTCTACGCAGGATGCTCTTTGTGTTTTTTGGTATCGGAATGATTCTATCCCACTACTCAACTACATACACCACTATTGCCCTATTCGTATTCATTTGGATTAGTACACACCTCATCTCACGTCTTCAACT
>JAYSZV010000167.1:0-1432 GCA_043737875.1 Candidatus Lloydbacteria bacterium | reverse complement strand
GATGGGTGCATGAACCGTCGCGTGCTTGAGGATGGCATACAAGTGCCAGTTGCATATCTCAATTGCAATAACACGCCACCCAGAGAGGGTAAAGATGGTCAACTCACACATGACTGGGTGGTGACAACCTTTCATGAGTTTGGGCATTGCTTGCATCACATGCTGGGACTTCCTGCCTATTCGGCCTCAGGCTGGATGAGGGTGGAATGGGACGCCATAGAGCTCCCCAGCCAATTCATGGAAAACTTTTGCTGGGATAAGGCAATCTTGAAATCACTTACAGGGCACGCTGAAACGGGGCTCTCAATTCCCGATGACCTCTGTGACAAGCTCATCACGACGAAAGATTTTCACGCAGGACTTGGACTCGTGCGACAAGTAGAATACTCACTTGTCGACTTACTCCTCTACAGTGGCGAGCCACGTGACGTGGATACGGTTGTACGAGAAGTACGAGGTGATGTGCGCGTAATGCCCATCTACAAGCACGATCGATTCCCCAATAGTTTCTCGCATATTTTTGCGGGTGGATATTCTGCGGGATACTTTAGCTATGCATGGGCTGAAGTGCTTTCTTCTGATGCCATCGAGGCTTTCGTGGAATCCGGAGACATCGCAAGTCCCGTTGTGGGAAAGAAGTTTTTGCGTGAAGTGCTCGAAGCGAGTGGTACACGAAGCATGCGCGAAAGCTACGTAGCCTTCCGTGGGCGCATGCCCAAAGTTGACGCGCTATTGCGTCAGCGTGGGCTAAAATAAGTGAGATAAACACTCGACACATGTCGAGTGTTTTTTTATTCACGCGACTTGTGTAGAATGCCCATATGAATATGGAGATGAAGAAGAAACTTTTCACGCGCACACTTTTTCGTTGGCACAAAACCCATTATCGGGACATGCCGTGGCGAGACACGAGGGATGCGTATCGGATTCTCATTTCCGAGGTGATGCTCCAGCAGACACAAGTGGAGCGGGTGCGGACGAAGTATGATGAGTTTCTCAAAAAATTCGGAACTGTTGAGGAGCTTGCGAAGGCGCCTCTCGGTGATGTCCTCCGTGTGTGGTCGGGACTTGGATACAACCGCCGTGCGAAATATGTGCATGAATGCGCGAAGGTGGTCGTTCAGGACTTTGGAGGAAAGTTTCCCAATAATTTTGATATCCTCATGACACTTCCCGGGATTGGTCGGTCTACGGCAGCAGCACTGTGTGCGTTTGCATTTGGTCATGATGAGCCAATGATTGATACAAACATTCGTAGAATTCTGGTCAGGGTTTTTTTCAACAACCCATTGTCAAGGTTAAACCTTGACAATAAGGGTGGGGTTCCCAGCGATGCAGTGCTTTTTCTTTTTGCGAAGACACTTATACCAAAGGGCGAGGGGAGAATGTGGAATTATGCGATGCTCGATGTGGGGGCGACGATGTGTACTGC
>JAYSZV010000166.1:0-3715 GCA_043737875.1 Candidatus Lloydbacteria bacterium | reverse complement strand
ATGGTTCCGCGTGCATGAAGCAGTCTCAAACACGCCGTCCCTCGCTATCGGTACCAAGGTGGGTACCTCCGCGACAACGACTATCGCGTACGCACCTACACTTGCTTCACCGCGCGGTGGATCACTCCGTATCATACAGGACATGGGTGCGGGTACGACCTCGTGGAGTGGTGCTTCCGCAGAGCTTTCGATATCTTCGAGACACGCTGCCACAACCTATGATGCGCCACCGGGCGTTGAAGCCTACGTTACGTTCAGGTGGGCTGGTTCAGGAAACGGCCCTGTCACGAAGACGGCAAAATATTTTGCAGGTACATCAGGCTCTGTGCCCGCTCTTGGGAACACCGACAACAGTTTTCCATTTTCCGTTACTCTCCCTGAGGCAGTAACAAAAACCTTACGCTCGAGTTATCTCTCGACCTCAGTGCTCCACTCAAATTTAACCGATATCCTGAATGGAACCATCACCATCTCTCTGACTGGTGTGGGTTCGGTGGTCATTACGGAGGCCACTGAAGATACGAAAAATTTCCGCGCGATGTATATGACCCGCGCCTCTTCTACGGATTTCTTTGTTGATGGAAATATTCCTTGGACGACGCGGTCATTCCAAGCGCTTGTGCGAAGCAATCAAACAAATGAAATCGCCGCTTCAAGCGAGATGGTGGTGACGTACGATGCAGACCTCTCGGGCAATGACCCGTCACAAGGAGAGGGTAAGCACGTGCGCACGGTAGAGTTCGTGCTCGGTGGAGGTGGCGGTACGCTCATCGGTCAGACGGGAACCGATGCCGGAGCTGTCGCACGTGGCTCGGGTATAAATTCCTATGCGGGCACATCGTGGAATACGACAAAGGGTAGTGCGGGTACGAAGACCGTGGCCATTCCCGGAAGCGGTATCCGCGTTCTCTCTGCATATCTCGATATCACCTCCGGACTCGTATCTGCCACAGATGTGGATGATGTCGAGGTTACAATGGATGTTTCACCGGGTCCCGATCCGGGTACAGATTTTGACGTTGATCAAGTCACCCGTGGTGGCTCGACGCATATATATACTGATAACTCTGGTCTTTCTTCCCCCATACTTACGCTAAAAGCCAACGTCACCTCATTACTCCAAATGCAAACCGATGCACAGTGGAATACAGGACTTGCGGTGGTGGGCATGTTGTCAGTCGCAGGACCAACTTGGATTAATGCAACCATGAAGCTTGTGGTGACCTATGAGCAGAATTACAGCCTAGTTCCCCATTCGGAACTCAAGACTGTACGCTTTCCACTCCGCTCGACGACCGCAGGGGACTCGGGTACGAAGCGCTCTGATTGTGTTGCGGGCACCACGTGCTCCTTCACCTATACGCTCGACATTCCCGATCTTGCATCGGACGCGGACATCGTCGATGCGTGGTTTGATATTTCCTATATAGAAAATGCATCCGCGGGAGTAACGATTGGCATCAATGGAGGGGCAGCAGGGGTACTTCACACGCCGGTTGAATCACTCAATGATGGTATGGAACGTTTTCTCGTCTATCGTCCAGCCATAAGCTCACCCAACCTCACGCCGAATGCCACAGGACAGCTTAATGTGGCTGTCGCGACAGCCGATGTGGGTGGCCTCGGTGGGGAGGTGGTGGTCACGTATAAATTTTCAACAGGGGCGTCAATCCAGACCGAGACAGTGCAGTACTTTATAGGGCAACAGACAACGCTTCCTGGAACAGCATTAGTATCTTTTAATCAACTTGCGACCATCATGAATGGTGGGCTTGATGTACGCAATGTATGGTTTCGCGTTCATGACTCCGTAACGAATACGCCCACGCTCACCATTGGTACAAAGCTTGGCTCATCGGCAACGTCATCAATTACGTATACAGCGACGCTCACGCGTGCACGTGGAGGAGAAATGCGCGTCATTCAAGACATGGGGGTGGCAACCACGTCTTGGAGTGGTGCATCTTCCGTGCTGTCTGTTTCTGCGCTCCATGCAGCCGCAACGTATGATGGACCACCTGGAATTGAGGCATTCGTCACATTTCGTTGGAATGGTTCACTGTACGGTCCTGTGACAAAGACTGCAAAATATTTTGCGGGTACTTCCGGTGCAGTACCAGCACTTGCGAATTCCGACAACTCATTCCCATTCACGGTGACACTCCCTGAGACGGTCACGAAGACCCTGCGTTCGAGTTATTTATCGACGTCGGTGCTTCATACCGATGCGGCGGCAGTTGCACCGGGAACCATTCGTATTTCGCTTTCGGGAAGCGCACCAGTCGTAATTACAGAAGGAACAGAAGATTTAAGAAATTTTCGTGCAATGTATATGACCGAAGCAACATCAACCAATTTCACTGTTGGAGGCTCGATACCGTGGACGATTCGCTCATTCCAAGCACTCGTGAGCGGAAATCCAGGTGCCTTACTTGAAGAGATTGCTGCTTCGAGTGAGATGATAGTGACCTATGACGCCAATCTTGAGCTCAAGGTCCCGATACTCACGCAAAATTATTTCCGTTTCTATGTGGACAATAACCTCATTCTCCCTACGGACCCATGGCCGGCAGGTGCAATCAATTTGAGTGAAAATACGAATATTACAGCCGAGGATTTGCCACCCGATCGTACCAATCGCGTGCGCATCCGCACGAGTTTTAGCGTTGCGACGACGACAATGCTCGCGTCAACGACAGCGTTTCAATTGCAGTATGGCGCACCCACTTCGACGTGTGCCAATTTGGGTAACACATGGAGTGCGGTGGGGGTGATCGGAAGCGGAGCACTTTGGCGTGGATTTAATACAGGAGTTGTCGATGAAACGAATCTTTCGGGCAATCCTCCAACGGCGGGCGACGTCGTACTTTCCGTCACTGACCGCGCGGGAAGCTTTGAGGAGGTAAATAATTCAAAAGGAAATCCATTTGCGGTCTTTATTGGTGAAGATGTTGAGTATGATTGGGTGGTCGAAGACAATCTCGCCGCGACGAACACCCAATACTGTTTCCGTATGACCTATTCCGACGGTACGCCTTTTCGCTCCTATGTGTTTTATCCCATTATCAAAACTGCAGGATATAGTCCTCAAACACGTAACTGGCGCTGGTATGATGATGAGAATAACGAAACACCTACAACCCCACTCGCCAATGAAAATGTCGCTCCCGTGAATGTGAAATACGGAGATATTCAAAAATTACGCGTGACGGTTGCTGATACGCGCGGGCACAGTGGCGTCAATCAGAAATTTCGCGTCCAGTACTCAACATATTCAGACTTCTCGCTGGACGTAAACTTTGTTGGTCCAAATATTGGTTGCACGGTAGGTTGGTGCTATGGCAATGGCGTAGATGTGGATGATGCACCCATCACCGCACTACTCCTTACTGATTCTGCGCAAGTTGGCCGTCATAATGAAGCCCCCACGACCACCTCAATAATTCACCCTCTTCTAAGCACTGCATATGAATTTGAGTACACCATAAGGCACGCAGGGGCATCCGCGAATACCACCTACTTCTTTAGGCTTTATGACGTAAATAATGATGTTCCTGTTCCCAAGAATACCGTTGCGAGCTTCCCCTCTGTCTCAACGGGCGACACGACACTCACGTTTGTCGTGGACGGCGTAGTGACCGCGTCGACAACTGAAGGGCAAACGACGACATTCGGTACAACGCCAACGTCTGTGCCATTCGGGGACCTCGCGGTG
>JAYSZV010000165.1:0-1438 GCA_043737875.1 Candidatus Lloydbacteria bacterium | reverse complement strand
GAAACTGAAGGCGGAAGGATACACTGTGGTTGCTATCGAGCAAGATGCTCGTGCAATTGATTACAAAATATTCCAACCTAAAGAAAAAACATTGGTGCTCGTTGGCAATGAGGTCCTCGGACTTTCGCCAGCTATGAAGCGTCACTCTGATACGATTATTGAAATTCCGATGATGGGAAAGAAAGAGTCGCTCAACGTGTCGGTCGCATACGGTATTGCGATGTTTCGAATATTTGATCGATAGTTTTAGTGTGCAGAAATGAAAAGCCCCACACGTGAAGTGTGGAGCGAAGGAGACAATCAATATACCGACGGTTTCTTTTTACTGGTGACCGCCTGAGATAGGATCACCTCCTTTCGCGCGGGGAGGCGTTCCCGCAGTTGCGCCTGAGTAAAGTATACAAATGTTTTATAGGCTTGCAAGTTAAGCTTGCTTGCGAATCTCCTCCTCCGTTACCCGTCTGTCGTCCCAAGGCATTTTCGAGTCGTCTGCGCCCATAATAAAGGGGTCTGTGCCTTTACCTGTGATAAGTACGGCAACATGCTCTTTCTTTGCTCGTGCGAGCGAAAGCGCATGTGCGATAGCTTCGCGTCTATCAAGAATGATGGTCGGGTGTTTTTTGTCCATTCCACGCGCGATGTCCTCAATAATCAGAAGGGGGTTCTCGTCATACGGGTCTTCGTTCGTAAGGATGACATCAGTACAATATTTTTCGGCGAGTGCGCCCATCACGGGTCGCTTCCATTTGTCGCGCCCACCACCCGTGTTTCCAAGCACGCATACTGTGTCGTAGGCGGTGAAGGTTTGATACAGCGCCTCGAGGGAGTCAGGAGTGTGCGCATAGTCAACAACAACAGGGAAGGGTTGCCCTGCTTCGATGTGCTCGAGTCGCCCCTCGATTTTTGTGACGCTAGCGATGCCCTCGGCAATGGCCTGAAGGGGAATACCAAGCGTCATCGCCGTCGTCCCTGCAGCGAGCATATTCATGACATTAAACTTTCCTCCCAATGTACTGGTAATCGGTTTTCCGTGAAAAAGAAATTCTGCATGTGTATCGTCTACAATTAATTGCTCGGCATCGCTTAGAGAAAATGGTGCGGATTGAATGCGAGGAAGTGCAAAAAATAATGGACACTCCTTATCATCGACATTTCCAATCATGAAACGTTCTTCTTTGGACGAACGAGAAAGAGTGCGCGCAATGGCGAGTTTTGCATCACGGTAATTTTCATACGAGCCATGCGCATCGATGTGTTCTGGGGAAAGATTAAGGAAGATGAGCGCGTCCATATCGATGAAGCGCTGGCGAAATTGCTTCGCCCCCTCTGAGGACATCTCTATGACCGCATGAGTGCAACCGCTGTCCACCGCATCGCGAAGAAATTTCTGAATAAAAAATCTTCCGGGCATGGTCATTTTGGTGAGGTTGCGCTCTAC
>JAYSZV010000164.1:0-1438 GCA_043737875.1 Candidatus Lloydbacteria bacterium | reverse complement strand
TTTACGTACTCATTGCCATTGTTATTATTGGGGCAACAGACGGCGGTGGTTTGTCTTCTGCTGTATTTCTCGAGAATGCCCACGCACGTGCGATTATTGAAAGTGCCGAGCGTGTGATGCCGTTTGGCTACCTCGCGATGCTTATCGGGGGACTTCTCGCCAATATCGCCGCCATGAATGCAACCATCTACTCGTCGTCGCGCATCCTTTTCTCCCTCGGACGAGACAAGATGGTCTTTTCGCTACTTGGAGTTATGCACCCCATCAATTTCGTGCCTACGCGCGCGCTCCTCCTCTCCTTGCTGGTTATCGCGCTTATCTCAACCGTGCTCCCGCTCAAAGATATCGCCAGTGCTGCTAGTATCCTATTCATTGTGCTCTTCCTGCAATTGAATCTCGCGTACATTCAATTGCGCAGGCAAAAGCCTGAAGCACGCTGGAGGTATGTCGTCCCGTTTGAGCCGTACCTCCCGCTCGTCGGGGTGGGATTCTATGCGCTCCTTGGTATTGCACTGTTCCACGTGAGTCCAATCGCTATTTATTTTCTCTGTATTTGGATATTGCTCGGACTCGTCAATTATTTGGGCTACGCCAAGCGCGTAGAGCGCAAAGACCATGCGCGTGACGTGGTATACGAGCATTCAACCCGCTTCCACCCCAAGAGCGAATACCGAGTGGTCCTCCCCGTTGGACCTGAGGGCAATTGGGGTAAGTTCACGCAGATTGCATCAGCAATGACCAAAGAAGAGGGGGGTGACCTGATGGCACTCCGCATTCATGAATTGAAGGCAGGGGAAGACATTCAAGACGCGTTTGAGTCGTCGCGCGACAATCGCATTCTTGAAGAAATCGAAGAGGACATGGTGAGCAAGAAATTGAACATCGATACACGCATTGTAGCGTCAATGTCCGTCTCCGAGGCAATACTGGAAACAATCCAATCCGAAAATGCAGACCTCGCGTTACTCAATTGGGATGGCGATGTCGATACAAAGGGGGTAATTTTCGGTCGCAAGATTGACGTAGTACTCCACCGCGCGAAGTGCGACCTTCTCACCGTCAAAATGGGGATCGAAGATAAGATGCAAAAAATATTTATTCCCGTGGCCATTGATGCGAATCCGCATTTACGCTTTACTGGGAAAGTAGCGACCGCGCTCGTGCACTCATTTGGGGCAGAAATCACCGTCGCAATGGTTGTGCCCGAAGATGTACGCAATAAAAGTGAGTCATATTATTTGAAAATTCTTGCTGAGCGTATTCGCGAACTCAAAATCAAAGTAGAGCCAGAAAAAATTCAAACCAAGCTCGTTTACTCTGACTATCTCACCTCAGGTATCGTACGCGCCGCATCGGGGTATGACGTCGTGCTTCTTCCTGCTGCACGAGGGGGGATTACCCGTGCGATTGGCATGGGCTCCATCCCCGAGCAGGTAGC
>JAYSZV010000163.1:0-1450 GCA_043737875.1 Candidatus Lloydbacteria bacterium | reverse complement strand
CTGACGCAGGTGATCGATATCAGCCTCATGAATATCACGCTTGGCTCCTTGCGTGTATGCGCGCGCTGCTTTTTGATCAACCAGCATCTGTCCAACTTCGGGAGGGACATACAAAAGAATATTCGCATCGGGTTTGGGGAGTTCAAGCATTCCATACTCAAGCTCTTTGAGCCACGTAATGCACTTCTCTCTCTCAATGGGGTCGGCGATTTTTCCTGCTTGGTGCCCCATATTCGATGAGACGTAGCGATTACTAATGATGATGCAGCCATCCTGGAGCCATTTGCGCATTTCGAATGAGGCGTCATAGCGATCAAGAGCATAGAAAAGTGAGGCGCGGTATGCACCCACTTCATTGGGTGCTCCATATTCACCACGCAAATACTTTTCAACAAAGTACGCTGAAGGCTTTTCATATTGTGGAAAGTCAGCAAGCTGCACTTTGTATTGCTCACGAGTCAGTCGCTCAATGAGCATTCCTGAATGCGTTGCCTTACCTGAGCCATCGGTGCCGTCAATAACAATGAGTGTGCCTTGTTTGGTCATAGCGTTGTTTCTCTAAAAAGAAAATACTCAAATTACTGTATCACGTGACACGCAGTGTCCTCTTGTGGATTGTTACTCCCCATATTTCTTGACTATCGCGTCAAGCTGGAGATAGAAGTCGGGGAGCGTGCCACTATTGTCGATGACCTCTTGGGCAAATGCCTCGAGCTTCACAATCTCGCGTTCGGGCTCTGCTTCGTGGTCCTTCTGGAATTGCTCATAGGTTTTTGTCGCATCATCGGCATTCTCTCCGCGCACCACAAGACGCTCGTGGCGCGTCTTCATGGGAGCCGTGATATAGCACAACTTAAACTCGGGGAGCTCACGCAAATATTTCACATCTTCAAGACGGCGAACCCCGTCGATGACCACCAATGCGACATCCTGCTCTTTCACATCTTCGAACATGACCTTTGCAAGAAGGTCTTCCCCAAATTCTTTGCGCAAGAATGTTGAAAGTTTCTGCATCGTTTCACGTTCCTCAGGCACATGGAGACGCTTCAGCACATCGCGGAGTATTGTCGAGAAGCGATACGACGGTGCTTTGTGTCGCCCCACCAAATACTTTGCTGCCGTTCCTTTGCCACTCGCCATCTCACCCGTAAATCCTAAAATAAGTTTTTTCATAAGCCACAATTACATATTATCGTACGTCTCCATTTCCCCTGACAACAATTCAAGCGAAACTCCTGCTTCTTTTAATATTTCTTTTGAGCGCGATGCCCCGTGGTAATCCTTGGCGCACACCACACGCACAATACCGACGTTCACAATGAGTTTCGCACACACATAGCACGGTGCCATGTGCGTATAGAGTGTTGCACCTTCGAGTGATACGCCCACACGTGCGGCCTGCACGATGGCATTTTGTTCTGAGTGTGTCGTGCGGATACAATGCTGGGTC
>JAYSZV010000162.1:0-8652 GCA_043737875.1 Candidatus Lloydbacteria bacterium | reverse complement strand
GCGCCAACTCCCCTCGCATGGGTCGGCTCACAAGCAGTCATGCGTTTCTGGACGGACGACGTACGTGGCAAAAAAATAGTCCTCGCAGGCAATGCGATTCTGTGGGTCGTCGCATTTTTTGCATTTATATTTAATTGCGCGTGGATTCTACTGCAGTATACAAAAAATAAAAAATTTACTATCCACGAATCAGAGGTGTTGCTCTCAGTGGGGTACATCGCAAATTATCTTCCATTCTTTTTTATAGATCGTCCGATGTATCTCTATCACTATTTCACTGCGCTGATATTTTTATTTCTCTTATTGCCCACTGTAACCCCTCGCATCATTCACTGCATCGCCATACTTTCTCGTGACCGCTACATTGGGTACGCACTTGCGAGTGCGGTGTGCATACTTGGACTCGTCGGTTTCATATTTAGCATGCCTACCACGTACGGATTTTAAGATTACGTGCTAAGTCACAAAAAATGCTCTTGTGTCAATAGTCGTTTTCCCGTATGATGAAACGCAAATGAATATCGAAAAAGAATCAGTTACTGACTTACGCAAACAGCCAAACGGACCTGTAGCCACAACGAAAAGTCAGCCTGATGGGAAAGTGCCGGAAGAAGGTCCTACTACCCTTCAAGTCATATGGGAGACTGTACGCTACGCGCTCATTGCGGCACTCATTATCATCCCCATCCGCACGTTTATTGCCCAACCCTTTGTTGTCTCTGGCAACTCAATGTACCCCACGCTCCACAATGGTGAGTATCTCATCGTCGACGAAACAACAAAATATATCGGAGAATATCACCGCGGTGACGTCGTCATACTTCGCTATCCAAACGACCCCTCAAAGTATTTCATCAAGCGCGTCATCGGTCTTCCCGGAGAAACAGTGACGATTCAAAGTGGTGCCGTATCTATCACGAGTAGCACACAGAAAGAGCCGGTGGTGCTGACTGAACCCTATGTGAAAAACGCCAAGTTCGACAACTCAGTGCGCACACTTGATAACGATGAATTTTTTGTCATGGGTGACAATCGCTCGCAGAGTTCTGACTCGCGCGTATGGGGACCGGTCCCACGAAGACTCATGGACGGCAAAGCACTCTTTCGACTCTTCCCTTTGACCGCGATTGCAGTGCGGCCGGGGTCACCGGAGAGTTTCGGAATCACTTATTAAATTGAATTATTAATAGAACGCACTAGCAGAAACGCCTATGTCGAAAAAAGAAACAGAGAAGAAAGAAGCACCAACCGCACTTAAGGGAATGCGTGATTTTATTGGTGACGAAAGCCACAAATACCAAGGCTTTTTCGAAAAGGCCGCAGAAATAGCGCTCTATTACGGCTTTCAGCCTATCGACGTACCCATGCTTGAGCGCGAAGAAGTATTCCTTTCAACCAATGGCGAGGATACGGATATGGTGGGTAAAGAAATGTATACCCTCAAAACAAAAAGTGGTGACAAGCTTGCGCTCCGCCCCGAAGGCACCGCACCCGTCATGCGCGCGTACCTCGAACACGGTATGCAGACCCAGCCTCAGCCGGTGAAGTTCTACTACTATGGTTCATTTTTCCGTCACGACAACCCACAGAAAGGTCGCTATCGCGAATTCAAACAATTTGGCATCGAGATGATTGGTTCATCAAAATCCATCAGCGATGCAATGGTCATTTACTTAAACGCAATGATTTTGAAAGAAGTGGGACTCACCAATATCATGATTGACGTCAATTCGATTGGCGACAAGGAGTCACGCGCACCGTACATTCGTGAACTCACCACCTACTACCGCAAACACATCAACCATCTCTGCGCAAACTGCAAACAGCGTATCAAGACCAATCCCCTCCGCCTCCTCGATTGTAAGAGTGCAGAATGTCAGCCATTCAAAGAAAAAGCACCCCAGTCGATTGCACACCTCTCTCCAGCCGCAAAACAACATTTCAAAGAAGTGCTCGAATATCTCGATGCGCTCAAGCTCACCTATCGCATCAACACCAATCTCGTGCGCGGACTCGACTATTACACCCACACGGTATTTGAGATAACCGAAATCCCCGACGACAGACCTCGAGAAGTGCTTGCTGAGAATGCAACACAGCTTGAAGCAACAGACAAAGAAAAAGACGACAAGAAAAAGAAGATTGAAAAAGAGGACGCAGCGAATGCGCCGATGTCTATTGCTGGTGGTGGTCGCTATGACTATCTCGCAAAACGCCTCGGGAGCAAAAAGGACATTCCTGCAATCGGAAGCTCAATTGGCGTCGACCGCGTGCTGATGTCCCCTAACTACAAGGGCTCCGCGTCGCGTGTCGTCAAAAAGCCAAAGATTTATTTCATTCAGCTCGGATTTGAGGCCAAGTTGAAATCACTCGAAATCATTGAAGTACTTCGCGCTGCACGTATTCCGGTAACCCACTCTCTCAATAAAGACTCACTTGGTACACAGCTTGGTATTGCCGAGAAACTTCAAGTGCCTTATGCACTTATATTTGGACAAAAAGAGGCTCTTGAGGGTACGGTCATTGTCCGTGACATGCTCACGCGTTCACAAGAGACGATCAAAATCGTAAAACTCGCTGACTATATCAAGGCAGTAAAGTAACAGGTAGGAAGAAGAAGAAAAACGACTAATATTGGTCGTTTTTTCTTTATGAGACCGCATTTATACCCCAAATATCCTTATACACTTGCATTTATTCGTCCTCATGATAGGATTTCCCCACGTATGAAAGTAATTGCAGAAGTCAAAAAACAAGGAAGCGAATCAGGAGCGGCTATTATCCGCCGTTTTACCAAGCGTGTACAAGGCACAAAGGCACTCATGAAAGTTCGTGAGGAGCGCTATTTCACTCGCAAGATGTCGAAGTTGAAGACAAAGCGCCGTGCGCTTGTCTCAATGGAAAAGCGTACGAGCTACGAGCGCCTAAAGAAGCTTGGCAAGATTCCTGAGAAAGTAGAAGGAGGAAATAATAGGCGTTAATCTCGGATTGTGGGCGAGGCTTTCACTATTTCTCATCTGACAAAAGACAGGGTACCCACCCTGCCTTTTTTGGCACTCAAGGAACGACTGCTGGGAAAGCGTTATGCCCTTTCTCTTGTTATTGTCGGAGACGCAAAATCCCAAAAGCTTAATCTTCTCTATCGCAAGAAGTCGTATACACCAAATGTACTGTCATTTCCCCTTGATGAAAAGAATGGAGAAATCTTTTTAAACCTAAAGCAGGCGAAGCGCGAACACCGCGCACGTGAAGAATCGTATGAGTATTTTGTGGCTTTATTGTTTATCCACTCCATGCTCCATTTGATTGGATACGCGCATGGCGCTACAATGGAGAGTGAAGAGCGAAAACTTCTCAATGCGTTTCAAATAAAAAATACTTTTTGATACCGCAGAAGGATAAGTAGCGCCCCTCTCTATACTTCATCCTTATGTCCGCAAAACGCATCATCACAGGAATCGATATTGGCACACACAGAGTACGTGTGGTGATT
The DNA here is from genome assembly GCA_043737875.1 of Candidatus Lloydbacteria bacterium. GTDB lineage: Bacteria > Patescibacteriota > Minisyncoccia > Phycocordibacterales > UBA6899 > MHLP01. The sequence goes on along the minus strand of JAYSZV010000162.1, from coordinate 5,159 downwards.
ACCGAATATGCAGAAGGTGGCGGGCTACCAAAAATTCTCGGTGTTGGTAAAGCGGAGTCTCGTGGGCTTCGCCATGGTTACATCATCAATATCGCAGACGCAGTCCGTGGTGTGCGACTCGCTGTCGAAGAAGCCGAACAGGCCGCAGGTGTACGTATTCGTGAGGCATACATTTCGGTAGGTGGCGTGGGACTAGAAGGCACGCAGGCGACAGGTGCAGCAATCATCTCTCGCGCAGACACGGAGATTGCTGAGGTAGATGTCGAACGTGCACATCGCGCATGTGAACAAAATATTGTAAACGGTGCGAACAAAAAAATATTACATACTATCCCCATCGAATACCTTATTGATGGAAAGAAAATATACGGAAGACCGGCGGGAATGAAAGGCTTAAAGCTTGAGGCAAAATGCTTAATCGTCACATGCCTCGAACAACACCTGAGCGATCTTATCCGCGGTGTAGAGGAAGCGGGAATTGAGCCCATAGATGCATGCGCGTCCCCCATCGCCGCTTCGTTCGTCGCACTCACCAAGGCGCAACGCATGGCCGGTACCGTACTTGCGAATATTGGAGCCGAAACAGTCTCTATTGTCGTCTATGAAGAAGGGATACCCATTTCACTCGAGGTCTTCCCCGTGGGCTCAACCGACATCACCAACGACATCGCACTTGGACTCAAAATCCCACTCGAAGAAGCAGAGCTCGTAAAGCTGGGTAAGGGTGGGTATGACTTCCCCAAGAAAAAACTCAACGACATCATTCTCACGCGCCTTGAGGATATGTTTGAATTGGTTATCGCTCATCTAAAGAAAATTGGTAAACACGAGTTACTTCCTGCGGGAATCGTGCTCACGGGTGGAGGCTCAGGCATCGAAACAATAGAAGACTTTGCACGCGCTTCGATGCGACTTCCATCAAAAATTCCGACGAGTACTATCGATTTCCCAAACAATCCAAAATCAAAGAAACAAATCAAAGACACCTCGTGGTTTGTCGCCTATGGACTCGCAATATGGGGAGCAACAAATGACCGGCCCACCTCTCACGCTGGAGGTAATCCATTTGCATACATCAAGTCGGCATTCGGAAGCCTCCTGAAACAGCTCTTGCCCTAGTTTTTTGAGTAGTCTCATTCTGCGTTGGGACACACTAATTTCCTTCATGCAAACCTTTCGCTTTTGTGCTCATTTTTGTTATACTCTTAGGTATTATCGAGCAAAAAGACACGGGGGAAAATGTGTCATTAATACCTTATTATCATTATGCCCAAAGTTAATCCGGAGATAGAAGCATTTGCCCGCATCAAAGTGGTCGGGGTTGGTGGTTCGGGTCGCAATGCCGTGAATCACATGGTGCGCTCAAAAGTCACTGGCGTTGAATTCATCGTTGCAAACACCGATGCACAAGACTTGCACAACTCACTCGCAACCAAAAAAATTCATATTGGAAAGAACCTCACACGTGGACTTGGCACAGGAATGAATCCTGAGCTCGGCAAGCGCGCAGCAGAAGAAACCAAAGAAGAAATTCAGGAGGCACTCAAGGGTGCAGACATGGTCTTCATCGCAAGTGGAATGGGTGGCGGCACAGGCACGGGTGCATCCCCCGTTGTCGCGCGCACCGCGCGCGAATTGAATGCGCTTACTATTGGTGTCGTCACCAAGCCTTTTTTCTTTGAGGGCACTCAGCGCATGTTCCTCGCAGACAAAGGTCTTGAGGCGCTTGAAGCCGAGGTGGACGCACTCATCATCATCCCCAACGACAAGCTGCTCAATTCATCAAAAGACACCACCGTCCTCACTGCATTCGCGCAGGCCGATGAAGTCTTGCGCCAAGCAGTGGAAGGCATCTCTGACCTCATCACCACCCCAGGGCTTATCAACGTCGACTTTGCGGACATCAAGGCCGTCATGGCCAATGCAGGAACAGCACTGATGGGTATTGGGCTCGCCTCAGGCGAAAATCGTGCAGTAGAGGCGGCGCGCATTGCCATCAATTCCCCCCTTCTCGATGTGTCTATCAATGGCGCGCGCGGAGTACTTTTTGCCATTGCTGGAGGAGAGGACATGACGATGAATGAAATCCAAGAGGCAGCGAAAGTTATTACTGAGTCCGTAGACGTCAACGCTCGCGTAATCTTTGGTGCCATTATCGACTCCAAGCTCCGTAAAGGTGAGCTGAAGATTACGGTTATTGCTTCGGGCTTCCCGGAGGCATCAGGACGTAGCCCGAAACGACAACAGCCACAGTCGCGAGAGAAGGATATCGAGAGCATCGAGGCAGATGAGGAAGAAGACGATACCCTATTTGCAAAGCAAGACGAAAAATTTGTCGATGTCGTTCGCAAAGACAGGGACACAGCAGAGCGAGCAATCTTCAACACCGTTCCTGACGAGAAACAAAGAAATGTTTCCGTGAAGCGCGAAGACGCACAAGCGAAGTATGAGGAAGACGAGGATGAAGACGACGACCTAGGAGTTATTCCAAGCTTCCTTCGCCGCTCGAAATTGCGTTAAATTTCGCGATAAGCATCGTTGACTTCGATGCAATGCGCGCAAGCAGTACTGGCTGTACAGCCTGCACACATTGCATCTCGTCGCCTCGCTTCTCATCGAAATTAATCGCAATTTAAATATTGCAATTAAGATTTAGAAAACTCACAATAACCATATGTACGATTTGATTATCATTGGAGGAGGACCAGGAGGTGTGGCTGCGGGAGTATATGCCGCGCGTAAGCGACTGAAGACACTTTTTGTGACATACGAGTGGGGCGGACAATCAACCGTCTCTGACGGTATCCAAAACTGGATTGGGACCATCAACATCCCAGGCGTTGAACTCGCACAAGCACTCAAGGCTCACCTTGAGGCATACAAATCAGACATTGTTGAAATCAAATAGCATGAACTCGTGACAAAAATTGAGAAATCAGGAACATCAGGAGAGAGTTTCAAGGTGATGACCGATGCAGGTGGAGTCTACGAAACTAAAACAGTCCTCGTCGCTTCTGGTTCAAAGCGCCGTAAACTTGAGATTCCTGGAGCAGTTGAATTTGAGAACAAGGGTATTACCTATTGCGCCTCATGCGATGGGCCACTCTTTGCAGGAAAAGATGTCGTTGTCATTGGTGGCGGCAATGCGGGGTTTGAGACCGCAGCGCAATTGCTTGCCTACACCAACAGCGTCACGCTACTTCAGCGTGGTGCCGAATACCGTGCTGACCCCGTCACTGTACAAAAAGTCCTCGCCAGCCCCAAGATGAAAGGCATCACCAACACTGAGCTCGTCGAGGTGAAGGGCGACAAATTCGTCACGACAATGGTCTACAAGGACATGAACGACGGTGCTATCAAAGAAATCCCCTGTGGTGGAATATTCGTAGAAGTAGGACTCGTACCCGCTACTGACTACGTCAAGGGACTCGTTGAAATGAATAATTACGGACAGATAGTCATCGACCCTCGTACACAGCAGACAAAAACACCCGGAATTTGGGCTGCGGGTGACTGCACAGACGTGCTCTACCACCAGAACAATATTGCAACGGGAGACGCAGTACGCGCGCTTGAGGACATCTACATGCATATCCACGCACGATAAATTCGCGCGAGGAATATCAAGATACAGAGTGACACAAAAAACCACCCGCATATGCGGGTGGTTTGTGTATTACTCGACCTTCTCGAGCTCCTTGCGTAGTGCTTCTTCTTTTTGCAATTGAGGAAGCTTGTACAGCTTGTATGCTTCAAGCATATCCAAGCCTGCTTGATGGTGGCGCGGATTTGCGTCCTTCAGGGGGGGTCGCACTGGGGGATTCTGCATTGGTCCCATCGTGTTCACGTGACCATTCATCTCACACTCAAGTAAGCGCTCAGGCTTTTTGATGCCATGATACTCGAACAGGACGTCTGGAGTGACACCCGTACACTGCACGGGAACCCAGTCATCAAGCGAGCCGATGAGGTATTCCGCCGTGGTGAACTTCACCGCAGAGCCGTCGATTCCTTTACGAAGACTCTGCACGACGCCCTTCCCGAACGTGCTTGACGTGCCCGCAATAACTGCGCGACGATTGTGCTGGAGCGCCATGGTGACCACTTCGGACGCCGAAGCGCTCCTGCCATCCACAACGGCGAGTATGGGAAGTCCCCTCGTGATATCAGTACGCCGGAAGTTATTCGTAACATCCTCAGTCACATAAGAATCAATTCCTTCATTAGTACGCATCAAGATTAAATCTTTTTTCGTTTCCACGAACAATTTGATTACGCCATATGCTTCATCAAGTAGTCCACCAGGATTGCCTTCGAAACTCAAGATGAGTCCCGAGAGTGGAACTGCTCCAGCCTTTTTCTTCAACTCCACAAATTTGGCTTCCAACTCTTTTGCGTTGTTGCGGTTAAAGACCTTGTTCTTTATGACTGCATATGTCATGCCATCATAGACCACGAGGTCACCTTCTATTTGAGCCACTTTGATGATTTCACGAGTTAACGTGAACTCGAGTGGTTTCGGCGCAGACTTACGAAACACGCGGACTGTTACCGTTGTACCCGGTTCACCACGAAGCAGGGTTACTACTTCGTCTGACTTGAGCGAGATGCTCGGAATGGTCTCCTTCGCACTCGTGATGATGTGCGTAATGACATCTCCTGTGAGAATTCCTGCACGTTGCGCCGGCCCACCTTCCATGGCGTCCATCACAACAACATTGGAAATTCCTGTAGGAATCTTGTTGAACTGAATACCCACACCACCAAATTGACCCGTCATTCCTTCCATGGCCTTATTCATTTCCGCAGGACTGAGATATTGCGAATGCATATCTGCAGACTGCCCAATGGCATGCTTGATTTTTTCGATGCACTCGGCGGGTTTTGGTTTCGGATAGATATTATTACAGAAAAAATTCGACAGATTAACCACCTCACGCAATCCTCTCTGATAATCAGCAGTTTCGCCTTGCGATTGCTGCTCCGCGCAAGCTACTGTTGCAGTGAGAAAAAAGACAGCAAACAAAGATGTCAAATAACGTCGCATGTTTTTCCCCTTTCTTGGGAAAGTTACTACCACCATTAAGCTTAAGTGAATGAGATAATTGCGCAAGAAGAGTGTTGTGACAACATGCAATATCCTGTATGTCAAAAAAATA
>JAYSZV010000161.1:0-1464 GCA_043737875.1 Candidatus Lloydbacteria bacterium | reverse complement strand
CCTGCTTTTGTGCCACAGAAGCGTAGGTGCTCAATACGGTCTCGTTCGTATTGCGTGAGATGTTTAAACGATTTTCGCCAGAGTGTTTTTGCATACCTTCTATGTTACAAGAAGTTGCATTTCAAAGGAGAATTATCATAATGGTTCAATAGCTTGGAATCACCCTAACCAATAGGATGATTCATATGCCATACACAATAAACCCACACATGCCCCGTATCAGGAAAGATGCCGTAGCGCTTATTGCGAAAGGATGGAGCACAAGGAACGATGTTTCAATCTGAAATTATTTTATATTGAAGTGAATAACCTCCATTTCTTGATGTAATTTGGGTGTGGTGAGGTGGTGATGTCTGAGTAAGTGTACTCATCGTACGTTTGCCAGACCCACTTTCGAAACCAAGCCTGAAGTGCGCCAGAAATGGAAATAGACAGGCAAAGTAGTTATTTGGGTCGCACCACAAGGGCACTACTAAATTCAGTACTCGAAGACTCGATGAAATTTATGGTCGAAGACGAGGCGACAAGGATGCGATGTTCGGGTGGACGTACTCCTCGTACGTTCACCGAACTCGCGACGCAGTCAGAAGAATTAATCGCTTTAACTGGCTTGAAGTGCTGACTTAGGTGAGGTTATACATTTTGTTGACAGAGAGTTATTAAAGGGTAGAATTTGCGTTGGAATCTTCCGCACTATCAATAGGAGGCACTATGCCTAACTGGATCACCGTCTTTCATTTCATGTTCTCTGATGTGGGAGGTAGTCTTGTTTCTCGGCAAAATTCTTACTGGCTTGCTATCTCTTGTGTGCTTGGCGTTTGGGCGCTCATCGTGGCTGCATTGTACTTTGCAGAAAATGCCAGCAAGCACACTACCAAAGAAGAGCGTTGCAAGAACTCCAAAATCGGACTTCGCATGCTTCTCGCGATGCTCCCTGTCTTGCTCCTGGGTAATTATGCAGGGATACTCATGGGAATCGCAGTGCTCTGCGGTCTATTGTTCTGTATTTTCACCGTGCTTAAGGGTGTTGGGCGCTCAATCGGGGCATGTAGAACTACCAAAATATAAGTATCAAAAACGGGAACAATATCCCGTTTTTTTATTTATACTTTTTATTACTTGGCAACGGCGGCGGCGTCTTCGAAGGAGATGCTTAATACTTTTGAGACGGCGTCATTGCCCATCGTAATTCCGTAGAGCACACCTGCGCGCGACATGGTTTCGCGATTGTGGGTGATGACCATCAGCTGGGAGAGTTTTGCGAGATTCTCTATCATGTCGCCGTACTTGCGACTATTGGCCTCATCGAGGGCGGCGTCGGTCTCGTCGAGCACCATGAATGGCGGTGGGTTGACCTGAGAGATGGCAAAGAGGAGTGCGATGGACGTAAGGGCGCGCTCTCCACCTGAGAGCATTTGGAGGCCTTTTATCTTCTTGTTCGGCAATGATACGGCGATATCAATC
>JAYSZV010000160.1:0-1466 GCA_043737875.1 Candidatus Lloydbacteria bacterium | reverse complement strand
AGAAACAAGTGTCCGAGACAGTATGATGCGATCAACTGAACCCAAACAGCGTGAATTGAAATTGTCCGATACAAAAGACATCGGCGAAAAAATGTATGAAAAACAAGCTATAAAAGTATTTGTCCCTGACAAAGACTTCACACCGCCACCACTGTCACTGCTTGAAAAAGACAAAGGTAAGGCAAGTGTGGGTGATATAAAAGAGAATGCAAACATCATCAAACGGACATTGCAAAACTTTGGCATCACGGTGGAAATGGACGAAATAGCCATTGGTCCGTCGATCACGCGCTACGCACTCAAACCTGCACAAGGAGTGAAATTGTCTCGTATTGTCGGACTACAAAATGAGCTGGCGCTTGACCTTGCTGTTGAGACTATTCGTGTCGAAGCCCCTATTCCTGGCAAGTCGCTTGTGGGAATAGAAATCCCGAATGAAAGCAAATCCATGGTCGGACTGGGCACACTGCTCGGCGCAGATGAATACATCAAGAATCCGAACCCTCTCTTGATCGCTCTTGGCAAAGGAATATCTGGTAAAGCACTATACTCGAACCTTGCCAAACTTCCCCACCTTCTTATCGCAGGAACAACTGGCGCCGGAAAATCATCTACTATTCATGCGCTCATCATGTCGCTTCTTTTCCGCAACTCGCCATATGATTTGAAGTTGATCATGATCGACCCGAAAAAAGTAGAGCTTACTTTTTATAATGATATTCCCCACTTGTACACACCAGTGATCACAACCGCAAAGAAAACTATTCAGACCTTGAACTGGGCAGTGGGAGAAATGGAGAGACGTTACGACATACTCGAAGAAAATCGTGAACAAGATATACGCGCGTATCATCAAAAAATATACGCACCCGCACTTGAGAAAATGAAAAAAGGTAAACTAAGTGAAGACGAAATGCCTGCACGACTTCCCTACATCGTGATCATTATTGATGAGCTCGCAGACATCATGATGACGTATCCAAAAGAACTCGAGGCAGGGATTGTGAGGCTCGCACAGAAGTCACGTGCAGTCGGCATACACTTGATCCTATCCACACAGCGACCAGAAGTGAAAGTCATTACCGGACTGATCAAAGCAAATGTGCCGTCGCGCGTTGCACTCAAAGTAGCATCTCAAATAGACTCACGAACAATTATTGACATGGCGGGTGCGGAGAAATTGCTCGGTGCTGGTGACATGCTTTTTACTTCATCGGAGAATCCAAAACCAGAACGTGTGCAGTCGGCTTTTGTATCAACAGACGAGATCAAACGAGTTGTTAGTTACTTGAAACAAACGTATCGTACCATGGTGCCTGATGTTATATCTATCAATGAAACAGCTTCTATTTCTCAAGGTGGCGTCATAAGTAGTGAATCTGTAGAAAGAGAAACGCCTGAAGACGCTTTGTATGAGCAAGCAAAAGAAGTGATCATTGCCTCTGGTAAAGCATCGACTTCATACT
>JAYSZV010000159.1:0-3782 GCA_043737875.1 Candidatus Lloydbacteria bacterium | reverse complement strand
ATTTGTAAAACAGTTGCAATCTTGGCATTAGGAAACTGAGATACCGACATAGTTTCTCCACGTAAAACTCTCTCTCAGTTCTATCAGACTAGTTTTCGCTCGTCAAAACAAATTCAGGGAAAAATGAAGTATAATAATACTTAATCGGAGCACGAAATTATCCCATGTCAATTTTTTGCATAATTTTGACTCATGGGGGCGTATCCACTAGAATGTGGACACTATGTTTGAACGCTTTTACGGCATGCTTGGCAGTGACATTGGTATCGATTTGGGAACGGCAAACACCCTTGTCTATCTTCGTGATCACGGAATTATCATTGACGAACCCTCAGTCGTTGCCCTCAACCAGAAAACAAATCGCGTCGTCGCGGTGGGTACCGATGCCAAGCAGATGCTCGGGCGCACTCCAGGGCACGTGGTCGCTATACGACCACTTGTCGATGGGGTTATCTCTGACTTTGAGGTGACCGAAGAAATGCTCGCACATTTCATCAATAAGGCCCAAAAGATGTCGAAGCGCCAAGGTCGCCCACGCGTCGTCATCGGCGTGCCTTCAAGTATCACGAATGTAGAAACACGCGCAGTCCGAGACGCTGCAATGAATGCGGGCGCGCGAGAGGTCTACATCGTCGAAGAGCCAATGGCGGCAGCTATCGGTATTCGTCTTCCTGTTAAGGATCCCGTGGGCTCGATGATCATCGACATCGGGGGAGGAACGACTGACGTCGCGGTTATCTCACTCTCAGGTATCGTGAATTCCAAGAATTTAAAAGTCGCAGGAGACCGCTTCAATACCGATATCATTTCATATATTCGTGATGAGTTTAAGATTCTCATCGGCGAGCGCACTGCAGAGAATGTAAAAATTGCTATTGGTTCTGCTACGAAGCCCAAGGAGCCTCGCGAAGCAGCGATACGAGGTCGTGACCTCCTCACTGGGCTTCCGCGCGAAGTCATCGTCACGGATTCTGACATCCGCGAAGCACTTGCTGCGTCGATTCAGGTTATCGTGGACTCTACAAGGGAAGTCCTTGAAACGACGCCTCCAGAAATATTGTCTGATGTCATGAATCGTGGAATCGTACTGGTTGGTGGGGGAGCCCTCATTCATGGCATGGAGGATATCTTGATGCAGACATTAAAAATCCCAGTGACCATCGCAGATGAGCCCCTGACTGCGGTAGCGCGTGGTACGGGAATTGTAATTGAGAACCTTGATGATTTCCGAGAGGTACTTATAGAGCACGACAACGAGCTCCCACCCCGCTAAACTTCAAGAATTGGCGGACTACTTGTCTTTCCCGCTTCAGGTTTGGTAGCAGTATCACTCATACAGCTTCTCAAACACTGAACCGGTGTCAGACTTCGTATTCCATCCAATTCTTAAAGTTTATAGAAATACGCGATGAGAAGTTTTTGTTCTACATACTACCTACTACTCTCTACTCCCTAACTAAAATGATTACAAGCTTTCGACACGACAATGAACGCAAAAATAAGCGGAAAAAAATACTTGGGATACTCCTTGGTATCGCATTATTATTGCTCGTTTTTCGTACACCAGTCTCCAACTATTTGAGTGGGGGGGTACACGTCGTCGCAAGACCTATTCTTGTTGTTAAGGCATATGTCGCAGAAATGTTTTCGGGGACTTTTTATTTTTTTGCAACGAAGCAATCGCTCGCAGAAGAGAATACGCGTCTCACTGCCGCACTCGACCTCGTTCTCCTTGAGGCACATTCGCGCGAAATACTCCGTAAGGAAAACGAAGAGCTCAAGTATGCACTCCTACGCCACGAAGACAAAAACCTGCTCGTCGCACGCGTAATCGCAAGCCCCGGCGTCGGCGCACCGTATGACTCGCTCGTTATTGATGTGGGTGAGGGTGATGGGCTTGCACTCGGTACACGAGTATTCATTGATGGAGATTTTGTTATAGGGGAAATCACCCAAATTTTTATGAGAAGCGCCGTCGTAACCCTCTATTCATCAAGTGGGAACGAAATCGCTGTGACCGTAGGCACAAGCTCTATCCCGACCATTGCATATGGAGTGGGTGGTGGAAATTTTCGCATTGTACTTCCGAAGGGGCTCGACATCGCCGTGGGGGACATTGTCGACATACCATCGCTCTCCCTTGAGTACGCAGGAGTAGTAGACGCTATACGCAAAAGCGACGGAAGCTCACTACAAGACATATTCTTCAGATTACCGAGCAATATACACTCACTGCGCTTTGTGTATGTCATGGCACCCGAATCGATGAGTGTGGGTAATCGTGAATAACACATATGCGGATTATCTTTGACATCCTAATTTTTTCCGCAGCGTTACTCACCCCATTCTGGTTGTTTGTGAGCTTGGCAATACTCGGCATTGTTTTCATCCCTAAGTGGTACGAAGTTGTTGTAGTGTTTGCTTTTTTTGATTTACTCTTTCGTGGTGATCCGTTCTTCACGTCCCCACTCCTCATGGTGCCACTTGCACTATACGCTTTACTTTTTATCCAGTGTGGAGAATTGTTGCGCAAACGTGTTCGCGAAAATGTAGTATAAGGAAGTGGTGAACAATATGAGAAATAGAAGAAACACATTTGAACGACCAAGCGACATCGCCCCAGATGAGATTTTTTTGGATGATAAAAATATTCCTGATTTTGACGTCCATCAGTTTGAAGGTCGCATGGAGGAGCCCATAAAGAAGCGGACAATTATTTTTCTTGGACTCTCATTCTTTCTTATCACACTTCTTTTTCTTGCACGTGCGGGAATGCTACAAATTAGTGAAGGGGGGACATATGCGAAGACTAGTGAACAAAACCGACTTGAGCACCAGCTCCTTTTTCCTGAACGTGGCGTAATTTATGATCGTAATGGCGTTGAGCTTGCGTGGAATGTCCCTGCGACAGAAGAGCTTGGCTTCTCGCTCCGCGCGTATCGCGAGGGTCCAGGTTTCGGGCACGTACTCGGATTTCTGCACTATCCCGCACGAGACAAAAGTGGGGTGTATTATCGTAAAGATTATGAAGCCGATGTGGGGCTTGAGTCGTTTTACAATGAAGTACTAAAGGGGAAAAAAGGACTGCGCATTATTGAAACGGATGCACTAGGAAATGTGATGTCGTCCAACACCATCGACCCCGCACATTCGGGCGTGGACTTGCGTCTCACCATCGATGCTAAAGTTCAAGAAAATCTTTATGACATTATTTGCAAGATCGCGCGCAAAGAAGACTATCGTGGTGGGGCAGGAGCTATCATGGATATTGAGACTGGGGAGCTCATCTCGCTTGTGTCATATCCGGAATTTGACCCAAACATAATGACCTCAGGTGATGATCGTGCGACAATCCAGAAATATAATACTGACGTACGTACTCCGTTTCTCAATCGCGCGACAAGCGGACTCTTTACGCCGGGCTCCATTGTGAAACCCATGTTTGCGCTCGGTGCCTTAAATGAGGGACTTATCACCCCAAATACCTCAATTCACAGTGAGGGGTATATTGCCATACCCAATCCCTATTTCCCTGAAAAAGAAACACGCTTCAATGACTGGAAAGTGCACGGATGGCTCGATATGCGTGGAGCTATCGCACAGTCTTCAAATGTATATTTTTATGAAATTGCTGGAGGATATAAGGGTCAGAAGGGACTCGGTATCGCCGGGCTCGAGAAATATGCGCGTATGTTTGGCTACGGTTCCACTACGGGAGTTGACCTTCATGGAGAAGCATCTGGTACGATTCCTAACCCAAAATGGAAGGCAAAAAATTTCCC
>JAYSZV010000158.1:0-1477 GCA_043737875.1 Candidatus Lloydbacteria bacterium | reverse complement strand
GCATCTCGACGCACACGGGGCATAGCAGGGTTTATAGTGTATGGCATATGACGCAAAGTGTAATGGATACTTTGCGTCCAAGCTATTGAACCATTACGTTACTATTGACATATTTCTAAATATGTGTATAATATACGGTAGCCTAGAGGTAGGAAATTTGTTCAATTTTTTAGGAGAAATCATGAATACTCGCATCGCACTCGCTCTTTCCTTGTCGGCACTCTTCGTATTGGTGGGTTGTGGAAAAAAAGCAGAGGATTATGTTCAAAAAGAGGCACAAGTTTATATAGAGAGCGTGCGGTCTTCCGAACCTGCTCTTGCCAACACGATACCCAAAGCAACTGTTGTCGGCACATCTCGCCACTGCCTGGTGTATGAGTTGATTCTCTCAAACAATCGCACGTTGTATTTCACGGAAACACCCGCAGGGTCGGTGTCCTGCGGTGGCATCACAATAAAGTAGTTTCGCACCAGAAACTAATAAACCACGGCTCATACCGTGGTTTTACTTTTTTATACTTCAACGGGGTAATCGAATCCAAGGTGGTCGTATGCTTTTTTTGTTGCAATGCGACCGCGTGGGGTGCGCTCAAGGAGTCCGAGCTTAAGTAAGTAGGGTTCGTACACTTCTTCAATCGTTGCAGATTCTTCCGAGGTGGCGGCGGACATTGTGCCGAGACCTATTGGCCCCCCACCGAATTTTTCTATCATCATGGTTAAGAGGTGGCGGTCAGGCTGGCCGAGACCTATCTCATCAATCTCAAGAAGCCTGAGTGCCTCTTTGACTGCCCGCTCATCAAGTGGTGATTTGTGGACTTGGGCAAAGTCGCGCGCGCGTTTGAGAAAATAATTTGCCGTGCGTGGTGTGAAGCGACTACGCAATGCAATCTCGCGACCGGCACTTCCTTCCAAGGGGACCCCTAGGATTTCTGCAGAACGTGTGACGATTTTTTCTATTTCTTCCTCAGTGTAAAACTCGAGACGAAATACGCCACCTGAGAAACGGGAACGGAGCGGTGCTGAAAGAAGTGCGATGCGCGTTGTCGCGGCGATGAGGGTAAACGGAGGGAGCTCCAGCTGTATCGTGCGCGCAGAAGGACCCTTCCCGATAATGATGTCGAGTACTCCCGACTCCATGGCGGGGTAGAGGACCTCCTCGACCATTTTATTGAGGCGATGAATTTCATCGATAAAAAGAATATCCCCTGTGTTTAAGTTGGTGAGGATGGATGCGAGATCGCCCACTTTTTCAATCGCGGGGCCTGACGTGCTTTTCATTTGTGCGCTTGTTTCCTTGGCAATCAAGTGTGCGAGCGTCGTTTTCCCTAGCCCTGGGGGTCCATAAAAAAGAAGGTGCTCAGGAGGGTGCGCACGCTCTTTTGCAGCTGAAAGAAGAATCTCGAGATTCTGCTTTATGTGCTGTTGACCAATATAGTCATCCCAACGCTCGGGGCGGAGCTTTTGGTCTAAAAACAAG
>JAYSZV010000157.1:0-3808 GCA_043737875.1 Candidatus Lloydbacteria bacterium | reverse complement strand
CTCTTTTTTTTGGCACAACATTGAACACTGATAGGAGCATCATGAAAACTGTGAACAATAAGACAGAGAATGAATGGTTGAGTTGGCTCGGAGGGGAGGGGGTAGTACTCGCCAAAGAGAAGCGTGACGTACGCGTTACCACCCACGCGCGCAGTGTGCGTTTCGGCTCAATTTCCGCCTCCTCATCGGCACTCGGCAAGCTGACTATGCGCACCTACGACAAACCCGAAGTAGAGGTGGTCGTCGATGCACTGGATATTCAGTCCGTCGAAATCTTTAATTCACGGCGACTTTGCCCCCGTGCTGCCTATCAGCAAATGACCCAAATGGAGCGAATTTTCAAACCGACCCCTCCACTGAATATCGATGATACGTGCCCATAGACAACACTGCCACATAGCCCTCCTTTCCAAGGCGGGTTTTTTGTATCCTAGTACACACCGTGAAGGCAAGGTGGTATGGCGTCATACTCTTTGTGCGTAGTACAATAGGCACTATGGATATTCTTGCAAAGCTTTTTGGGAGCCCATCGCGCGTTAAACTCATGCGACTCTTTCTCATGAACCCGGAGGACGTATTTGATAAAATAGAAATGGGGAAGCGAAGCAAGGTTGCGGGCGCCACGCTCACCAAAGAGATTCGTATTCTCGAAGATGTTGGACTAATCAAGCAACGCGTCGTCATAAAAATGAAACAAGCCAAGTCGGGCAAGAATGGTGTTCTTGAAAAGCAAAAAGTGAACGGTTATGGCATGGACTCTTCCTTCCCATACCTTGTCGCACTACGCTCATTGGTGACTGAGATTGCGCTTGGCAAAGAAGACGTATCTGCACGCTTTCGAAATTGCGGTCAGATGAAACTTATTATCGTTGCAGGTATTTTCATCGACGAAACCGACTCGCGTGTTGACGTACTTCTGGTTGGCGATAAAATGAAGAAGCCGATAATCGAAGGTGTCTTGAAACGCCTCGAGGCAGAACTAGGGAAGGAGCTCACGTACGGCATGATGGAAACGAGTGAATTCGAATACCGTTTTGGCATCTATGATAAGTTTGTCCGCGACATCATCGACTACCCGCATCTCGTGGTGCTGAATAAAATGAATTTGTTTTAAAACAAAATGGTTTGACGGTCACTATAAACGAGGGTATTATTTGAATATGAAAAAGAAGGTGGTAAAAACTGTTGCAAAAAAGAGGGAGTCTACACCTCGTGACCAGTACACCGTAGTACTTGAAGATCTGCGCTCTAATTTTAGGGCGTTTGGAGAGAATCTGAGTATCGTCCGAGATCGTGTAGAGCAGGTTGATAACCGAGTCGGAAATGTTGAAAAGAAACTTGATTCGCATACCACAATGATCGCACGTGTGATGGAGGATGTAGAAGAAATAAAATCCGGTATGCGGGAGAAGGTCGATCGTATCGAGTTTGCTAAACTGGAGAAACGACTCGTTGTTCTTGAGGCAACTGTTTACGGGGGGAGAAAAAAATAAAAATGACATCATCGACTACCCGCATCTCGTGGTGCTCAATAAAATGAATTTGTTTTAAAAAATGAATATTAAAAAATTTCTTGTTTCCAAATTAGGCATTTTACTCCTTGCGACATCAGTCTTGTCTCTTGGGTACGCGTTTTTTGCCCACCCGCATCCTTCTGTGCAGACACTAGACCAAGCATCATCAACTTCAGAGAGAAAGAGTGTGAGTCAGGCGACTAGTCAATTTCTCACTGATCAAATCAAGGCTGAGAAAAATTCTGGGGAATATCAGATAGGCGATCCAATAGATAAATTCGCCATCTGGGAGGGAGAAGGGTTCTACGTAGGCGATGTTTCGACATATGTAATTGTTTCCAGCGTAGAAGGGTCCAACAAGAGTCATTGGAACATGAAAATAGTAGGCAAGACCAACGGTGGTTACAATGCAAATTGTAGCTCAAGGTACGACATGCCTGTGTGTTATTTTTTTGCAGAACCTAAAGGTGCTAATGGTTTGCCAAATGGGAAGGCCCGCCTCGTTGCAACTACCTCTGGCAAATTTAATGGTGGAGTTGTTGCTGAGTCATTGGCAGGATTTATTGACAATGACAATTTCCGTTTCGTGAGCGAAAGCGGTGACGGTGGTGGTTCGTTTGCAAAAGAAATTAACCTATATATACCAAATGGAGAAATGACCATGATATACACAGAGAGTACCGAGGATGGCGCGCTTGAATCAACCACTGCTTACGGTGTACCAGTACTTATGCAGAAAAAAGTGGTCGGTTCTAAGTAACGTGAGTTTATCCAATTATTCTAATTTTTATAAAGAAATGAAAGAAGGTTCCCCGCAGTCTGTATCACCTGAAATAATAAATACCATACGTGAAGTCTATGAGCACAGTAGGGATACTACCGATCAGGGCGGTAAGACCAGTGCTGAGTGGCGAGGTGAGGTGCTTCGCAATACCCACAGCACGCTCCTTGAAGGTCAGGTTGAAATGAGTGAGGAGGAGGTCCGCACTGCACTCCAAGAGTTTCACGGAGTTCAGCTGTAATACCCTAGCGTATAGGCCTTTTTGGGCTATAGGGCACACTTCACACAGTTTCGTTACAATTGGTATACTTACAAGTAAGGATATTATTCCGTTTTGTTAATTCATTAGTTCACTTTTATGTTACAAACAATTCAAACAGAGCTCGTGCAGTCTATCCGCGATGTTGCGGGAGGCGTGGCAGACACACTTCCCAAGGTGCTCGCTGCGCTTCTCTTCATCGTACTTGGGTGGGCATTCGGCTCCGCAGTCGGACGTGTTGTGCATCAGCTCGTTGATGCCGCGAAGGCTGATGAATGGCTTGCGAAAGCAGGCGTTGCTGAGTTTCTTTCAAAAGCAGGGTACCGCTTGAATGCAGGAGCATTCTTCGGATGGCTCGCAAAGATATTCTTTATTGTCATCTTCCTCGTTGCAGCGTTCGATATTCTCGGACTCTCACAGGTGAATGTGTTCTTAAATCAGGTGTTGATGTATATCCCACAAGTCATTGTGGCAGCCGTCATCCTCTTTGTTGCATCTATCGCAGCGGATCTCTTAAGTGGAATGGTCTCAGGGGGTACACGCGCGGTTGGCTCACGCGTCTCACAGATGCTTGGTGCAATGACACGCTGGGCTATCTGGATTTTCGCGTTCATTATCGCGCTCTCACAATTGGGAATCGCGCCCCAGTACATGTATACGCTCTTCGCAGGATTCATCGCGATGCTCGCACTCGCAGGAGGGCTCGCATTTGGACTCGGAGGCAAGGATGCTGCAACGCAGTTCATCCGCGACATGCAGAGAGAATTGAACGAGAAATAGGAAGACTAGGGAGTAGTTGGTAGTAAGTAGGAGGCAGAAAAAGAAACGCCCCGCATAATGCGGGGCGTTTTAGGTGGACTCATGGCTAGTAAGTAAAAAAGCTTCCTCTGCTTACGCGACGGTCAAGCATTTGGTAAGGCCAGAATAAAGTCGAGAGTGCTATGGCGAAATACTGGAGATATTTTTCGTCGGGGTGCACTTGATCCATGAATGTGTCGTTACGTGACGCGAGAAAGGCGTTGTAGCAAAGACCAAATCCTGCATAAAAACCAGAGAGCACCAAAATAATGTACAGTAACATTGCGAGTCTCCTTAAGAGCTGGGAATAGCTAAGATAATTATACATATTTATTCTATTATGTCAATAAGCATAACGGTACATTCAACCTCGAAGTGCAACACTCCATACTTCTAATGGGGTTCGGAAGCCCAGCCGTTTCCGTGGTCGTGTGTTAATCGCATACTCCACACGAG
>JAYSZV010000156.1:0-8781 GCA_043737875.1 Candidatus Lloydbacteria bacterium | reverse complement strand
GACTTATCTACGGGCACGTAATAATCCTCTTTGCGAAAAAACATTTGCTTCAAGTCACACGTATCGTTCTTTACGCATTCTTCTTTGGTATTTTCATACGTCTGACTACCAATCCCGAGTGACACCATAGTGTGCACACCAGGCACGACAGGCTGTGCATTCGCGACAGCACAGAGTGTGGCAAAGAGCGCGATGAGTATATGGCGCATAATACATACTCCTCAAATAGAAAGGACTTTCCTATCCTTTATGCTACGCGAGTCGTAAGGCCTGACTAGATTGACACTCTATGGGTTTCATAGGGTTTTATAGAGTTTCATATTGCTCATGAGCCAAAGACGCGTAAAGAAACGAGGACGGCGCGACGCCCTGTTCCCCGCCATGGCGTCAGCGGGGCTACCCCCACGCACACTTCAAACCACAAGTCAGTAATGCAAATTGGAGTGATATTGTTCGACAATTCAGGAGCCAAGCTCCTCGGTCGTGAACGAAAATTGAGGAGGTGCCACTTTCCATCAAGGGCATAATTTATTTCTTACCGTATGCCCGGACAATTTTAACGAGAGAAACGAGGACGAGAATTATGTAGAGCAGCCAGAGAACAGCAAAATCAAGCATCCCTGAGGCTAAACCACCACCGCCCATTCCGCCTCCACCATCACTCGCACTATTGAGCAGAAGTGTAACAACAATGATCACCGGCACCCACCAGCGGGCAAAGTTCCACCATGCACGGAAAACTTCGTCGCGCATGCGGTAGGTGATGAGGGAGAAGAGGAAAAGTACAGGGATTGAATAAAGAAGGACAAACAAATCTTGCAATTTCACGCGACAAATAAGATTCCCAACGCCACAAATTTTTGACCCACCAATCATATCTACAACAATCATGCCACCGAGAGCCGTAAGCGTTGTCCAAAAACTATTTTCTTTGTATTTTTCATAACGTCTATTTATTGGACTACCCTATTTCATAGCCCACCACACCATTATCCATCTTCTTATCCTAGTTTCCAAACTGGATAGCACAGCGAGAGTGCTGTGTAAAAAATCTTATTATACAAAACAGCAAAAAACGCTACTTAGCTCCGCTTACTTTATGCGTTCGTTTATTTCAACGAGCGATACTTGTACATGATGATAATTACGCTAATGAGGACATAGAGAGCAGACATTCCGATTGCGGGAATTTCTTTCCCCCAGGACATGATGACGCTATTGCCTTCGGGGGTGATGAGCACGAGAAATATTGAGAGTGGGATCCACCAGTAGGAGAAGTCGCGCCATGCTTCGAAGACCTCCTCGCGCATTTTGTAGGTAATGAGGGAAAATGGAAATACAACAAGGAGTGGCGCAAAGAATGAAACGGTTGGATTAACATAGTCCCTACACCAGAGCAGGTCGTAGCAACCGTTCCAGAGGGCGAGCAGGACCAAAAGTATTACATATGCTGAAGAAATAATAAGTATGTTTTTTTGTCATGTTGATGTTCTATTTTTATTACCGCACCCCGACCATCACTGTATAAAGTATACCATCCCCGAGTACTGCAGATAGTCGGTACCAGTATCCTTTCGCCAGCTACGACTACGAAACTTTTTTCAATTTGCGATAGGTGCGGAAAATTCTCCAGAGAGAGCCGAGGATGAGTATTGCGTAAAGTGGTGCAAGTACCAAGAGGTATATAAGCGCGTCCATGTTGAAGAATCCACCGTTTCTCGGCATGAACTGGATGGTAATGGTCGCAATTATGATGACGGGCACTAGCCACCTTGCGAAATTCCACCATGCGCGGAAGATTTCTTCTTTCATGCGGTAGGTGATGAGGGAGAGGAAGAAGATAATCGCTAGAGGAAATAGTGCATACAGTGTTAAGACAAGAATTCCATCTTCGCGCATTTCACACCAGCTATTATGACAGAACATTCCAATCGCAAAAAGTGATACAAGGTAAACTATGTATGCTACAGAAATTAAAAGTACGTTTTTTCTTGCCAGCATGTTTTATGCTCCGAGCTTTATCATGTTTATATCTTCTCTCCGCGACGAATGGCGAAAGAATGCGCAATTGCCCAAAGGATGGTAAGGAGAGAGAAAAAGAGCCCAAACATAATGCTGTACCATGCTCGTTCACCAGATCCAAACACCCCACCCACCGACTGCTGAGAAAGGAAAATGGTGACCAACAACAAGTACGGGAGGGCGAAAAATGACCATGCTCGAATTATTTGTGTACGTACGAACAAAAGAGAAATAGCGCCGGGTAAAAAAGGAACTGCGAATGTCAATATCGGTTCCCACACACCCACTCTGCAATCATAGTCACAATATTTTTCAGCGACATCGAGTACTGACATTGCATATGAAACACCAATAAACACCAGCGTCATAAACAGCGGGATGAAGTGCCCACACTTATGTTTTATTGAGGAAGTAAATTTGTACATGTTGTTTAGCAATAAGTCTAATCTTTTACATAATACTACAATGCGTACCCAATTACACCATCGAGCGTAGTCAGACGCACAACCCTAAGTCCCACAAACGTCAACATCTGTATGGGCACATTCTTCTTCAGCACAATTACTGTCGTTTTGTTCAGCTCCCATTCAAACTCAAGCGTCACTTTGGGTGTCGCAGTAGCCACGTCATTGTAGATAAGGGTATCAAAAACAACCGTTAGCTTCGTTGGTTTTTCTTTGTCAGTAAGTTTTTCATGCTGTGTTCGTTTTAGAATCTGGCATTCTGACAACCATTAAATATATCTTTCCATTAGTTTTACTTCCTACCTGGAAAGCTTAAGGTGGTTGTAGATAGCTGCAGAAGTTGCGATAAGAACACTAATCACAAGAAAGAATATGCCCGAGAAATAACTTGCCGTTCCGTGTCCAAAAAGCTCGGAATCTTCTGTCATTATCCACCACGTAAGGATGGGAATAATTACGATAGCAAACCATCTCCACCACTTGAATGTGCGCTCAGAAAAAAACAAAAAGAGGAGCGACGTAAAAATAAGACTAGGAATAAATGGGGCTCGCACAAATCCATCAAGAATATTTATATAATCATTACACGAAATTGTGCCTTGAGTACAATCAATTTTTTGTGACATGAAATACGTGCTCAGCCACGCAATTATGCCCAGAAACGCTACTCCCAACAACCATTTACGATACGATGCGATAGGAAATAATTTCATATGTACGATTTTAATAACTTAATTTTAACATCTCAATGGAGTATGTGCGAGCAAGTTACCGAAGACCCACAACCACACTCTGCACTGTTCCATCATCAAGCTTCGCAAAGATCTTATGCCAATACCCCATCGCAAGTCCTTTCGTGCTCCAGTTATAAATATACTGCTGTGATGTTGCATCCCACTTGAACGTCGTGCCGCTTGTCGCCGGGTCGGAATAAGTGGACTCATCTACTGCAGCACTCATAGATGCACCCTTCTGGGGTTCCAACCAAAGCGGGAGGGTTTTGGATTGCACTGATGTACCACTCGCATTCTTGAGCTGAAACTTCACAGGAACGGTTGAACCACCCCTAAAGACACTCGCACTTTGTGTGGGATTGTATGTAATGTCGTTGATGGGCTGACTGAAGCCACTCCATTTGTATACAATGATGAGAGTTCCGGTCATAAACGTGGTGAAGTCATATTTTGAGGAGGTAAGTGTGCCAATGGTGCAGGTGATGGAATAGCTGCCGACTGGACTCACTGTTGTGGCGGTCGCAGTGCAGGATGCCATACCCAAAGTACTACTCGTAGCAGTATCGCCATTCTGGAAGCCTGAGAGTGTAACAGTGGGAGACGGAATCGCGCTGCCGAAGATGGTCATTTTGTTGTCTGCGGTAACCGTAAGCGGCAATTTTTGTTTCGGTGCAGTAACTTCGCCATCCAATACCGGCACAAGAGAAAGGTCGGTAGCCCCATCGCCATTCTCGTCAATGGAAAGATTTGAAGAGCTTGCAATCGTATCAACAATAATCACACCGCTCGATGATGCGGTGACAGGAATATCGCGGAATGTAGTTGTGGCGACCGTCACATCGTTAACATATTCATTGAGTATGAAGGTCATTGTACCTTCGCCTGTTCCCTTGAAAGTGATTTGCGTTGTTGTGCCACCGGGGAAAATCACATAGGTACTGGAACCCATCACGATGTATGAGCTGTTGGGAACATTTTCTTCAATGACGCGTGTGTTGATGCCATCAATCATATGATATGTGTAGCCGGTGTGGTTTCCAAATGCATCGTACGCATCAATATCTACAGGTGAATGCTTCTCCGCCATAATGTAGTGGGTACCGGTAGGTTTGGTGACGGAGGTATACGGGACACTATCAATTGATTCGTGTTTGACGAGAAGCTCGATAAGATTTTTTACCGGTTGGGAGCCCATGATGTTGGAGTGTTCGCGCACTTTTACCGTGTCCCCGGTTTTTGTCGCATTATATGTCTTCAAATCCACATAGACCTTTGTTGCATCATCCATAGCAAGCGCACTCACGCTTGGCACTGTGCCGTCGCCATCTGCCGCAAGGATTGGCTTGCGGTCAAGTGCGAAGATTGGCTTGCAGATTAGCAAGCCGAAGTGCACACACGTTGGATCACCGCGCATGTATTCAACCCCTGAAATAGTTTCAAGTCCCCATCCCGCGACCTGAGTCACCTTAATGGAAGACGGGAACTGATAGACATCGAGTCCGCCATGAACTTCTGTGGCTTGATCAAGCAAGGTACTCGAAAGTACATTTGGGCTTATGAGATTGTCATCCTCAGGCTTTGTGCGCGCACCATTTTCTCCTGTGAGGAAAAAGCGAAGATTGTCGCGTGTCACTGTAGCCAAGGGATAATAGCTGCGCATCTGATTAAGCAGGGGGTCCATGTCATAGTTTCCATATTTCTGAAATGCTTTACTTGCCACATCTCCATGTCCGCTTGGATAGTCAAATCGAGCGAAGGGACCAGTCGCATTACCGTATGCATATGACGGGAGGAAGCTATGCATCGTGGGGATATATTCAACAAGGCGGCGGAAGGCGCCGTCACTCATAGCAATTCCTGGCAATGGATTCTCATCTCCATGCAGCATGGAGATGATTGACTTTGGTGCACCAAGCTGAGGTGGAGCGACAAGCACCACTTGTTCAATATTGTTCAAGAGCGGGTCGTGAGTATCTTCAAGCATTTTCACAAGTGATTTTGCTAACAATCCACCATTTGAATGAGTGACAATAATAACTTTGTGATTTTTTGCCTTGGCTGCCAACGTGCGGAGGGTTTGGAGGATGTACGGAGTTGATGTTGGGGTGAGGTATGAAATAAAATCACCAGTCTGTGTGCCATTCACAAGCAGGGTCTCGTAATCAAGACGCCAGTCGTATGACGCAATCTTCCAGTCGGCGATTGCATGTTCTGCACGCAGCGAATTAAGGAGTTCGGGGAGTCCTTTGTATACATCTTTCCAATCAAATGCGGTCTCGACAACATTCCCATCTTTCGCTGAAACATCGGACATAATGCTTGCCCCCGAAGAGTTCATATACAAATCTTCCACATCATTGTCAGTCCCCGTTAAATCCGGAAACCATAATCGATCTGAGCTACTGTACAATCTGCTTCCTGCAAATCCAGGAATGAAGAGCACTGAATAGCAATCCATGACGCATCCTTTTGTTGGATCACTTCCCGCCCAACCGCTGAAGTTCACATTGTTGGACACCTTGTCTCCCGTACCTCCTAGGTTTGAGGGATGAGTCGGACCACTCGCATCTCCCCACCAGTTGTTGGTGGCATTAAGAATGTTTGGGCCATAATTGTAGGCACCATATAAACCGTTGTCATGGATTGAAGAGTTGTGGATAGAGAAAAAGCCATTCCCAACTACGATCCCGTAGACATCAGTATGTGCGACCTCGGAGTTTGTCATTGTTGTCGTACCCCCTATTTGATTGATGCCATATTTACCGTTATTGATGAGTATCGCATGATCGAATGCAAGCGTACCTCCATTATTCTTGATCGCCGGAAGCCAATCTCTGCCACCTGTCCATGAGTTATACGGTGACGCACCACCGTAGCGGATGACCGTGTTTTGAATTGTTGCAGATGACCCAGCATTGAAGGTGAGACTACGCCAATCTCCGGAACTGGGGGTCGTGGTCGTTGCATCACCGTTAGTGTCACCTCCGACGCTATCATCGCTCATGGAAGTGATGTGCGTCTTTTCACTTGAGGAAGATGAGCCGATATTGAGCGTTCCATCAACAATGAATCCACTACCATTGGCGGGTATCTTCACTATTGCTCCAGGCAAGATTGTGAGCGACGATCCTTGAGGAACAGCGAGATAATCCACAATGTACGCGAGTCCATCTTTGGGAAATGTCTGAGCTCCTGCGATTGTCTGACTGATAAACAGCCCATTGCTTCCAATGTTGCCCGCGTGATTACGGAGTGAGGCTAAAGAGCCTTCAATGCTCACTGCGTAGGAAGCAGTGTTGGTGAAAGTGCTTCCTCCAAGCTCGAGAGTCCCACTATACAAAACAACTCCTCGCTCCATGGTATCGAATGTTGTGCTCGCAATAGAAAGATATCCTTGAGAAGCAGTAACTCCATACTTGACGATATTTGTAAGCGTGGAGTTTGAGATCGTCGTTGTGCCTGAATTTTGCAGCACTCCATAGTATTTGCTTTGGGCGAATTGTGTGTGATTGATGTTGAGCACACCACCATTATTCTCGATCAAGGGATATGTGAAGTACCCTCCTGTCCATGAGTTGGGCGGTGTCGCACCTCCGTATTTGATTGAGGCGTGCGCGATGGAGACTGTAGAGCCTGCATTCATAGTGATTTTCATCCAATCGCCCGCCTGGGGAGTTGTTGCACCACCGTCATTGTTGGTATCCCCGCCCACTGTGTCGTCTTTGATTGAGGTGATGATCACGCTCTCGGTTACAGATGGAGCACCGATGGTTAGTGTGCCGTCAACATAAAATGGAACGGTATCAGTCTTTGCTTTCACGATGGCACCAGGTGCAATTGTAAGCGAGGAGCCACTTGGGATACTCGCACTACTCACCACGTAAGGTAGATTATCCTTGTTCCAGGTTTGCGACCCCGTGATACTGTAGGCCATGTACGTTCCTCGTCCCCCGCTGTTTCCGCCATGATTTGTAAAATTGGTGGCAGCGTACACGGTAACGCCATAGTCACCCAGATTTAAAAATGTATTATTGCCAATCGTAAGACTTCCTCCGTAATTTATGATGCCGCAAGAAAGGTCGGAGATCGTGGAGCTTGTGATTGTGGTGGTGCCGCTCGTCTGCTCAAGTGCGTTGTGGCCACTTTTTGTAAGGACAACATTCGTGAGAGTGAGCACTCCTCCCTTGTTATCAATAAGTGGAAAATGGAAATACCCTCCAGTCCATGAGTTGCCCACCGTTGCACCTCCGTATTTAATTGTCGCGTTGATGAAGTTTCCCGTCGAGTTGGGGTTGAACGTGATCGTACGCCAATCGCCCACCTGAGGTGCTGTTACTCCTCCGTCGCCATTCGTGTCGCCACCCACCGTGTCGTCTTTAATAGAAGTGATAACAACTTGCTCTCCACCGATGCTTCCAATTGTGAGCGTACCGTCCACGATGAATGGGGAGCTGTTATTGGCAACTTTGATGATTGTGCCGGGCTCGATGGTGAGTGAAGCACCTACGGGAATGCTCACGTAATTCACGAGGTATGGACCTGCCGCCTTTGTCCAGACAGCATCACCAACAATTGCGCCGGAGAAGGAAGTATTTGCCGTTGCGGTGTTCCATCCGAATAAGGAGAGAAAAATCGAAAGGGTGAGAATAATGACACGCATAAAATAGCCTGAGAATACTTGATAAAATGTATCACTTAAACTACTCAGATTTCATTCAAATGCAAGGATTAGCGATTTTGAACTGCTCTGTAAAAAACCATGCGGTTACTTGGAGTAACGCCAAACGGCCCACGACACTTACCCCATAGGGTTCCCCTATGTATTTTGGGCTATTTTGCAAGAGAGTGGTATTGGAAATACCTAGGGGACCCCTAGGATAAAGGTGCGATCTCTATCTCCTTGTTATAGTCCATCCACTCTTCGACAAATTTTGAAAAGTCGGCTTCGTTCTCAAAATATTCCGGAAACTCTTTTGGCGAGAGGATGGCGGATTCCTCGCGTACGCCCATTGCATAATCCTCATAGCTCGAATACCGATACCGCTCTAGATATTGTTTCGCCGCACTCAGATTCTGTATCCCCTTTTCTTTCCACGTAGGCTCGATCAGCTTCACGGGATTCAAGTGAATATAGGAATACAAGTATTTCAAATACTCATCAGTATCAACATGCTCCGCCTTAAATGTTCCCTGAAACAAATGTCCGTGCCTACTGTGTTTTTTGTTAAAGTATTTTGAGTAACTGGTGGTGAGTTTTTCCATAAATAAACTTATTCCACCAGCGGATATTTCTTTCATCAATATATGAAAGTGATTGTCCATAAGCACATAGGCACCAATTGCGACAATCTTTTCCCCAATTTCCACCTTATCCAAAGGTAGTCTTTGGATAAGTTTATAAACTACTGGCTTGGTGCTATTGGCGATATGCAACAGCCTATGAAAGCGCAACCGATCCTCATTGTCCAAAAATATAATTCTTTTATCGACGCCGCGATTATAAATGTGGTAATACTCCCCTTCTGCAAAAACGATTTTCCTTTCCATGAAATAATTATAAT
>JAYSZV010000155.1:0-1500 GCA_043737875.1 Candidatus Lloydbacteria bacterium | reverse complement strand
GGGGTGATTTTTTATTTACTCTTTTTTACTTACTCCTCCGTTCGGAATGAGCGGGCGAGATGGGCATCGAGAATTTTGGTTGCCATGTCTACATCGCCAGTCTCTGCCGCTTCGGTGAGTGCAGTCCGCACATCAGGGTCCAGTTGTTCGAGTGACGCCTGTATCTCCGCATTGAAGCGTTCATACTGAGCTTCCAGCCTCTCAACGTCCTTTTTGCTTGTCCCTGCTTTGTTCCACGATTCTTTCAAGTCATCGGGCAGATGTGTCGCAAAATAGCGAAAGAGTGGAGCATGTTCGGTGATGAAACTCATCACGTCGGTTACACCCTCTTTCTGTATTTCGTGACCAAATACCGTTGACTGCAGATCCATGTAATGTTCCTGACTGCCCCCAGATTCTATTGCGTTATGCATAAGAGCCTTTTGTTACTGAAAAATGCCTAACGCAATGATACGCTCAAATTCTTTTTTATCAATAGGGTGGGAAAGTTTGGAGTGCACATCCTCCGGCTTCATCCAAAGTGCCTCAGGATTGATGGGGTCGATGGGAGCGAGTACCTCCCAGTCGGTAGTAAAGAAAAATAGTGTTATGTGACGCATTTCTGCCTCTATGTGCGCATTCCGCACGATACGACCACGTTCATAACCGGCCACTTCACGCACCAGCGTAAGGGCGCTCTCGGGGATTCCTGTCTCTTCATGAACTTCTCGCTTGGCACCTTCAAGCGGAGTTTCTCCTATCTCTATGTGACCCTTTGGGAGCGACCAAGAATCGTGGTTTTGACTGACCACAACAACGCCGAGTTTGGGGTTATATACAACACCGCCGGCAATTTGGACCATATATATCATTGTATCAGTGGGGTAATATATCGCCTCCCTTGCATATGCAAGAAATGAGGATTAGAAGGGGATAACTGGAGGCAAAAGAAATATCACCCAGTGGTTATGGGCTATTACAAGAATGTTATCCACAACGAGTTTGCAGAGTAATTGGGGAGGTGTATACTAATTGTAGTTTCTTGTTCTGTTTTTTCAAATTTTTGCTTTCCTGTACTTGGGCAAAAAGAAGATGCCGCGTCCTTAACAAGACGCGGCTATTCATTTACCCGCATGCACTATTTTGCGCCTCGCTTCGTTGCCCGCGTTGCGAACTCATGAGAAGTATTGGCACATACATCTCGTGAGTATCACTTCCTTGGCGCCTCGCTAAGCATCAAAATATTGCATGCTTCACTTCGCGCATTTCATTTCAATTATCCGCTCTTCTGTTTTTGAGCTTAGGTAAACCCTCCGCAAGATTGCACCTCGGCTTCGCGTTCTGTATCTCAATTTGCGTACCTCACGCGCGGGTACACACTTTTCGTATACTCTAGAAATCTTTATTGTTTCTTTGCGAGTTTTTCAATGGTGTTGAATTCTTTATCTGTGAGCGGGGTGATTGAGAGTCTATTGCGTTTCCAAAGTAGCATATCGGAGAGGTCATGTGATGCGCGGAGTT
>JAYSZV010000154.1:0-1510 GCA_043737875.1 Candidatus Lloydbacteria bacterium | reverse complement strand
ACAATGGTGGTTGAGGAGACATTATCGATACCTGTCATGACGGGGAGTTTTTATGCCTTCTTCTTGAGTGAGAAATGTTTCCAACAAATGATGCCGAGGGAAACGACAAATAGAGCTCCTGCGCACAAAAATGCGATCGGTTCCTTGATGGGCACGGAGAAACTCCCCTCAATCTTTTGTGGGGCTATGATGATGGCGATGGACGAGAGTGGCACCCACCATTTTGCAAAGGAAATCCATGCATGAAATATTTCATCGCGCATGCGGTAGGTAATCAGAGAGAAAAGCAAGACAATTGGCATGCTTAAAATTATGGTTGCATTATCTTGGTTCAAAGTATCACCCAGCTTGTTGCAAAGCCAATTTGATGTGCAGGTCTCTGCGTCAAAAATAAATTGGGAACAAACGAATATGGTTCCTACCAAAGCAATGAAGAAAACGTTTTTTTTTGTCAGCAGTTTTTTCATAAGTAATGTTATTTAGTTCATTCAATTGTATCACCCCCTAAATACTATATCCAACGACACCATTGCTGGTCGTGAGCTTCACGATTTTCAAGCCAGTGAAGCTTAGCGTCTGCACTGGCACATTCTTATTGAGCACAATCACCGTCGTTTTATTCCGCACCTTGTCGTACAGCGCAGTAATGACGTACGTGTTATTGACCACGATGGTTTGCAAGACGAGTGTCGGAGGAATTGTTTTGTCCCACGCGTAGAGGAATGATGATGTGGGGATGGTGATCTTTGGCGCAGCATCGTACTGTATGCCGGTGAGTTTTGCGTACGTGAGGCGATCGCCACTGTATGTTTTGGTGAAGAAAAGTTTCGTTGTGTGTCCGGCTCGGTCGGTAATGGTGTAATTACCAGAAAGATCTTTGGTGACGGTCGTGGTACCGAGATTGTCGATTCCCTCGACGCGGAGATCTTGTGTACTTGTACTGAAGGATATCTGCGCTTCGGGTGGGATGAGGTCTGGTGGCGGGAGGGTGACACTCGCGCCTTGATGTGCCAACAGAATGAAGTCGGGGGTGGTGTCGCCATCAAAATCGACAACAAGTGTGGAGCTTCCCGTAACTGATTGGCTTGGAACAGCATCCAGTGTGGCAATGGTACTTGTGGATGATGGTATCCCTTCGAATGAAGTGCGAGAAAGGATGCTGTCTCCACTCACCTCTTCTGCATCAAGCGTGAACGAGCCGGAGCCTGTGCCACGCATCATCACCTGTCCTGCGAGTGCTTTGGGGATTGAGAGCCACTGCACTTCGCCATAGCGTTCGTAGTACACGTCGGGGATATTGAATGTTGTACCAGTGGCAGTCGCGCCAGTGTAGTTGCCCAATGTGTCGGTGAAACCGAGGGTGAGTGGTGAATGGAGGGTGAAGTGGAGGCGGTCTCCGTTTTCTGTATCTTGTGGGGCAATTGTGGAAAGGTAGATTAGTTGAGTGCTTGTGCTAGTAATTATATTTTTAATGAGTGTCCGTAGGTTAGGTACCTCAAGGATGTTTTTG
>JAYSZV010000153.1:0-1522 GCA_043737875.1 Candidatus Lloydbacteria bacterium | reverse complement strand
CATCTTTGCCTGCATTTTCTGGAGTGAGGGGTGTGCCATCTAGGCTCACGCGCACTTTATTCATCTTGAGTGCCCCGAATACTGCATACACATTTTTTGCATTGTACTTGAAGAGTATTTTGTTGTTTTCCAGTGCTGAACTTGCGTAGTCTTTCGTGAACGTCCATGAACCCGTAAGATACAATGCATTTGATAGCAGTGTGGTAGGGAGTGGTTTCATGTCAGTCATCCCCTCCTTTCTTGGAGTGCCATTAGCGAGTGCGGTATTACGCGCAGAACCGAAAAATGTTTCACTACTCTTGATTTTCGTAAGGTCGACTTGGGACGCGGTCGCGGGTGTTTCAAACGCAGTATGCACATCTGTTGTGAGCTTGAGCTTTGTGGCGCGAGCAACAAGCAGTTGTTGAATCTTCGCCTCCATTGGGGCATAGTCGCCCTCCCCTTTGTGGGTATAGACGACTCTACCGTTGATATCAACAAGATACTGCGTAGGCCATTCTTTGTTGCCCCAATTGTTCCACGTGCCGTACTCGTTATCGAGCACGATGCGGTTGGTGATATTGTTGGCGAATGCTGCGCGATCGACATTGTCCTTGTCGCGCTCAAACGCAAAACGGGGTGTATGTATCGAAACGATGGTAAGCCCTTTGTTTCGATACTTCTGTTGCCACTGATTAATATACGGGAAAGTACGCATCGCGTTAATGGAAGAGTAGGTCCAGAAATTGACCAATATCACTTGCTTGCCTACGAGGTCTTTCATGAGAAAGGCGTCGGAATTCGAATATCCTGTGGGGCGCTGTATTTCAGGGACTATTCTCCCCACGAGTGCAGTTGAGTTTGATGTTGCTGTCCCCACTGACTTTACTTGTGATGTAGACGTTTTGTCAGTCGCGACGGTAGACTCATTACCTGCGTTTGTTACAGTCTCCTCTGTCCCCACTGTTTTCGGAGTCAGTGAAGAGTCGGTAGTAGTGCTGTTTGTTGTACCAGCCACGCCTCCATTGCGGTTAAGCGTAAAGAATATTGCACCCACAACCATTAACGCAACTAACACACCTACAATAATCGTGTTTTTGTTTACTCCCATAATAAAATTCTATCAATTATTAAAAATCAACTAAATAATTCCTCGTGTTACGGTAAGCGCGGAATTCAAAATAACCATAGATCCAATTATTGCAAGTAGTAACAAACCGTTTGCAATGATGTGGGGGTGCTGAATACGCACTTTCACAAGTATCGTCAACCCAAGCGCCAAGACAAGTATGCCTGCCAAGAGTAAGTATATCGTTGTTGTTGTGTGATGGGGTGATGCAATCAACATCTGTGCTCGTGTGGGTTCTGGTTGAGGAGCGATGCTCACAGGCTCTGTCTTCGGCACGCGTGTTTCGGCAAAGGAGCTATCGGCCATGTGTATCTTTTGCGTATCAGCACCTGCAACGGTTGTTGTCGTAGGTACTCCGCGCGGTATCGTTGTAGTGGCGGGGCGTGGAGCGGGAGGGGTTGCGATAGTAGTCGC
>JAYSZV010000152.1:0-1533 GCA_043737875.1 Candidatus Lloydbacteria bacterium | reverse complement strand
TTAGTGACGGCATAATGCCAGACAAAGCCATCGACCTTATGGTAGAGCTTACGCCCAGTATGCTCTCGCACGGAGGACACCTTGTCGGCAAAGAAGATGTGCTCGCATTTATACATGAAAAAACGCAAATTCCTGTCGGGAATATTGACGAAGAGGAGCGCGAGCGCTTGCTCAATCTCGAAGAACTCATGAAGGGTCTAGTCATAGGGCAAGACCAAGCACTCTCTTTTATTGCTAATGCCATGCGACGCTCAAGAGCGGGGGTGCGTAATATCAATAGGCCGATTGGTGCATTTCTTTTCCTTGGTCCGACGGGTGTGGGGAAGACCGAGGCTGCAAAAGCGCTCGCCACCGTTTTCTTTGGGAGTGAAGCAGCAATGTCACGCCTCGACATGAGTGAGTATCAAGGTGAAGATGGCCTTGATCGCATGATAGGAGGCATGGACGGCACGCCTGGGGCGCTTCCTGTGATGCTCAAAGAACAGCCGTACGGAGTCATCTTGCTCGATGAGTTTGAGAAAACCAATCCGAAAGTCCTCGACCTGTTTCTTCAAGTACTCGATGAGGGTATCTTCCACGACGCTCAAGGCAAGAAAGTAAATGCGCGAAATACTATTTTTATTGCGACGTCCAATGCGGGTGCACCACTCATTCGTGAGGCTATGAAAGCGGGACGAGACCTTGAGTTAGAAAAAAAGAGCATCATCGACATGATTATCGCAGAAGGCAGGCTCAAGCCCGAGCTCTTTAATCGCTTTGATGGACTCATTCTTTTTCACCCACTTACCACAGAAAATTATCGTCACATCGCTGGAATTATGCTCAAAAATTTACAAAAGCGACTGCGCGACAAGAGTATCAACCTTGTCATTAATGAAGTGCTCATTGATGCGGTAATGGTTACTGGAGTCGACCCTGACATGGGTGCTCGCCCCATGACTCGCGCGATTCAGGATGTCGTTGAGCAGAAGGTTGCTGAGAAAATCATCGCAGGAAAACTCGAGCAGGGAACTACGCTTGAATTTACACGAGCGGATTTCCCCAATCTTCTCCCGCAGGAAAGCGTCCCAGCGAGCCCCTTGGATCAAGCGCTCTCGGCAATGCCAACTCCAACAGAAGAACAGCAAAAATAAAACCCCTCAAGAGGGGTTTGTGTCTATGTGTATCGTGCACTCTACGGGGTACGTAATGCGTACTTGGTTGACTGCATCTGCACCTTCGAATACAAGGCGTACACCACTCGCATCGCAAAATATTTTTCCACAGGTGATGTGCGCATCAAATCCGTACTCTTTTGCTCGAAACACAAACTGCATCGGATGTGCCATGTGCAAGAGAAATGTATCAGTTATTTCCGCGATACTTGCCACTGTGCTGTGCATTTTCATTTTCAACGGCACAGATATCGCTCCACACGTGACCACAAGCCAAAGAATGTCTACCGTGATAGGGCGACCACAGAGCTTGCCCGCACTAGTGACTCCGAAATGTCGAAGGAGCACATTGTGACCCTCATTGTCGTTGTTGCCCGCT
>JAYSZV010000151.1:0-1535 GCA_043737875.1 Candidatus Lloydbacteria bacterium | reverse complement strand
TGATTGGAGACATACAGCGCACACAGAAGCTCCTAGAGAAAGTAGAGTCTCCTACTGAAAATGTGTACTTCATGGCAACGGCACACTTTGCCTACTTGCACATTCATCCATTTGCCGATGGAAATGGTCGCAGTAGTCGGGCAATTAACTATTTTCTTTATCGCCTCGCGAAGCTCGACCCATTTCTTTTTACCGCAGTGGATCGCTATGAAACATACTACAAATGCTTCGTTCGACCCGAAGATATGGTGACATATTTTCTTACGCGCACACCCATCACCAGTTCCTCTTAGTCTTCTTCCGCCACATTCGTGGTGGTTTTTGTTTATCACTTACGACAAGCCTTACGCTGGGGTACACCTTCACTTCTTTTCTCTTTATTTAGTTTTCTTGGGCGCATGCTTGATACAGCGACACCCCTTCGGTCTGATGTATTCATCGTAGTATTCTTTGCCGTAATCGTAAGAAATCTCTTCGCCGAGCATGATATTCCTCTTCGCCTTAATCCATACATGCCCCTTTGCGACATCGCTCTCTGCGTTTGGTCGGCAAGAATGGTTAATATAGCGTGCGGTATTCCACCGTGGAGCCCCATCGAGGTCCATGTGTTTGTTTAAATTGAATATATAGAGACTATTTTTATCATCATCCGGCTCATCAACCATGAACTTGCCGACGTATTCAATTATCTTCTTCCCTTTTGGGATTGGCTCCATTGCGAAAAGTCCGAGGCCTGAGACAGAGCGTCCAACTCGAAGCTTAAATTGTGCATTTGTGTCTTTGCGTAGTTCAATCATAAAAATTTGCGTTGCATAGGGGAAATAAATAACCCGCGATTGGGCAATCATACAAAAGCATACGCATTCATGCAATGCTTTTTTGCGTGGACAAGTGACGGTGCACCCTCTGTGGATGAGCGCTTGTACACAGGGGTCTAAATCTCTTTGAATCCCCAGTGAATCTTGTTCCAAATGCGCTCATGCCCATAATACAAGAACGTACTGTACGCGTTGACCAAAAGAACAATACCGAGCGAGAGGGAGAGTTTGCGCGTGAAAAAGTATGCAACACAAATATCTATTACGATACTGACGAGGCGGTAGCTGACGGATTTTACGATAGAGCGTGTGCGCGTTTCTTTTAGTTGCATAGTGATCTAGAGTATAACGCACGGCGTGGACGCTGTGAGAATTTTTATCCACAGCATCAATTTTGATTATACCCCCCAAAAGGGCTATACTCTCCAAATGAATTCTAAAATAGTGATAAAGAAGACAGACAAGGTCTGCGAGGCAGGCTGTGCATCGCGCGAGGTCCTCGACCTTATTGCCGATAAGTGGACGGTGCTCATCATCCACACACTTGCGACAGAGACACTTCGGCACAATGAGATAGCACGGTCACTTGGCGATATTTCTCAAAAAGTACTCACGCAGGGCCTGCGCAAACTGGAGCGTAATGGCATCATCACGCGTACGGTCTACCCCGTCGTCCCTCCACGAGTGGAATATGCACTCACTCCACTGGGGCGATCG
>JAYSZV010000150.1:0-3933 GCA_043737875.1 Candidatus Lloydbacteria bacterium | reverse complement strand
TTAAAGATCCAAAAATAAAAGCGGTCGTTTTGAATTACCGTGATATTAGTGCACGCAAACAACTCGAAGAGCAAA
This sequence comes from Candidatus Lloydbacteria bacterium, assembly GCA_043737875.1. Lineage (GTDB taxonomy): Bacteria > Patescibacteriota > Minisyncoccia > Phycocordibacterales > UBA6899 > MHLP01. The sequence goes on along the minus strand of JAYSZV010000150.1, from coordinate 3,858 downwards.
AAGATGACTTTATTAGTATCGCTGCACACGAACTCAGAACACCTGTCACCAGCATCAAGGCGTATGCACAAGTGCTGGAAAACAGATTTAGCAAAGAAGGAAATAGTGATGCAGAAATTATGCTACATAAAATGGTATTTCAGCTCAATAAGGTAGGCAATCTTATCCATGATTTTCTTGATATTACTAGGGTGGATTTGGGGAAACTCCAGTACCATGACGAACTCTTTGATTTGAGTATTCTTACGATGGAAATTGTCGAAGAAATGCAATTAACCACTACGAAACAGCGCATTGCATATAAGGAAGGACCTAAAAACATGATAAAGGGTGACCAAGACCGTATCGGTCAGGTCATAAAAAATATGCTTTCAAATGCAATCAAGTATTCTCCTGACAGTGAGGTGGTCATCGTAACGACTTCTCGAAACACAAAAGAAGCAATCCTCTGTGTTGCCGATTTTGGTATAGGAGTGCCAGAAGAGATGCATGATAAAGTCTTTCTGCGATTCTTTCGTGCAGGAGATGCGGAGGATACATTCGCAGGACTGGGACTGGGGCTATACATCTCGGCGGAGATAGTGAAGCGACATGGTGGGCGCATGTGGGTCAAAAACAATAAAGAAAAAGGTTCTGTATTTTGCTTTGCCATACCCATATTGCTGACCCCGTACCCATGACCCCCCCTCATCGTCAAAACTTCATCGAGAAAGCGATAGTCTTTTCTGCTATATTCTTTTATCACCCATCGAGTCATTACTAGTTTGATCTTTAAGAAGTAGTTATAATATAAAATATGCAATATACGACTCCGAAAAATAAAAAGATTCTCCTTGTGGATGATGACCTCGCCATTCTTGATGCCATGAGCATCATGCTTGAGGATGAAGGGTATGAGGTGGAAGTCTCAAGCGATGGAAATCCAGAAAAAAATATTGAGAAATTTGCACCAGATTTGATATTGCTCGACATTTGGATGTCTGGTATAGACGGCAGAACTATTTGTAAAACCCTGAAGACAAAAAAGGAAACAAAGCACATCCCCATAATCATGGTTTCTGCGAATAAGGATGCAGAAAAAATATCTCAAGATGCGGGCGCAAATGGATTTTTATCAAAACCATTTGAAATGAAGGAACTTTTTTCGATTATCACTGAACATACTTCATCGTAAATACTATTGATGCCGAGTTATGTATCATGGCATAATGGCTTACATGCCACGCATGATATTTCGCAAACTATTGAGACTATTGCCGACAAATTTTCGTAGGGTGCGGGTAGTACGGAGGCGTCGTGTGGGAGCACTACATGGCTCCCGAAAGCAGTATCTGCTCAACAAAGAAAACGCACGCATACTCGTGCATAAAAAACTCATCTCTCACAACGAGCACTATGGATTAGTGTTCAATAAGGTGGCGATTCGCAATCAACAGTCACGTTGGGGAAGCTGTTCGAAGAAGGGGAATCTCAATTTTAATTATCGTATCGTCCTTCTCCCTGAGTCACTCCAAGACTATCTCATTGTGCACGAACTATGTCACTTGGCGATGTTCAATCACTCCAAGCAATTTTGGGCACTGGTCGGAGAGGTCATCCCAGACCATGTGGCACGTCGTCGGGAACTCATGCATTACACTAAGGAGCACTATCGGCAGTCTGCTACTCTGGACTAATCACACGCAACGCTTTTTGTAAGACGGTACGCACAGAGCTCTTTTATGCGGTCGTCGCGATCCGAGGAATTACGATAGTATTCATAACGAAGCATGTTTTTCTTGTAGTAGTCCTGATGATATTCTTCTGCTACCCAGAATGGCGCAAAGGGGAGTATTGCGGTAACGATGGGTTTCGCATATGCTCCACGCTCGTGTAGGCGCGCAAGCTCCGCGTCAATGATTTGACGTTCTATTTCTGATTGATAGAAAACAGCGCTCGTATAGCTTTCTCCGCGGTCAGCAAATGACCCACCTGCATCAGTGGGGTCAATGTTTGAGAAGAAGTACTGCACGAGTGCAGTATAGGTGACCTTATCGGGGTTGTATCGTACTTCGACGGCCTCGCGATGACCCGTTGTTTCCTTGATCACGTCAGCGTAGGTCGGATTTTTCGTAAATCCACCTTGATAGCCGGAAATAACTTCCGTTACACCGTCGACTTTCTCAAAATCTGCCTCAGTGCACCAAAAACATCCTCCCGCAAAATATGCCTTTGCAATACCTTCGGGAGCGGGTGATATAATCGCTTTTTTGCCTGAGCGATTCTCTATCCACAAATCCACCTGCTTGTATCCTTCGTAGAAAAGAACGGCGGCGAGAAGGGATATCCCTATCCATATTTGTTTTGGCATTTTCCGCATTAGGTCATCATAACATGCAATTCAGAGATTTCCCTGTGTATTTCTTTGTCTATTTCTTGAACGACCGCGCTCCGTTATACTAGAGTAGTGATAATGCAAATTTCGAGAAGTTCCGTGAGCATACTCAGTCTATTTATTGGACTACTGCTTGTGTCTTTTTTGTATGTCCATCTTTACCTCGCGCCACGGGACACCGATGAAGGGCGTGACACGACCGCATCATCGACGAAGACGAATGTGATGCGGACTTCGGGGTACGAACGCGCACAAACCCAAGTGGACTCTGCAGAGCATGTCCGCGACCTTCTTAATGCAAAAAATAGCTCAATAAACGAAGCACTTGGTGAAAAGTTGTAGTTGAAAGAAGGGGAGTTGAGGAAATGAACTACACACGCTATACTCTCCAGCATGATAGGATTAGCCATTTCCCCTGAACAATTCAAGACGCTTATGCGAATGGTCTATATCGCCAATACCGTCATAAACGGGCATCGCGATGAAGATTTCGCAGCAGAGTACGACGATCTCGAACAGTACGTTTTTTCGCGCGCAAAGGATGCGGGGTATCCTGCGGCGACCTCATACCACAAACTCGAAGGAGAGGAGCATCATCATCCTTCGCGCATATTTGAAAACGACCCTGAGGTCAACAAACTCATGGACCAATACGATCTCCACATTATGATGGAGCTTTTGAGTGAGAAGCTAGCCGAACGTGACATCGAGGCGAAGCACGGCCCACATGCAAAAGATAAAATGTCGGAGCAGGATTATGAAAATCTTCTCGAAGAGCATGCAGAAGTGTACGATAAAGAATTCGTCACGCATGGACTGACGCGCCTAGCGCTTCTTGATGGTGAAAAGAAATAAGGAAGGGGAGTAGGGAGGTGAAGTAGTACTCCACCCCATTGTCATGAATGCTTCATGAGTACTTCATGGTACACGTGCTTTCCTGTAGTATAGATATATGAAACCCGTATTATTTCTCGATTTTGACCGCACCTTATTTGATACAGATCAACTGTATACATGGCTAGGTGAAGACCGATTTGCAAGAATTTTGGGACTCACGAGCGGTACAATCGACCCGCCCGACTTTGCAACATATCTTTATCCTGATACGGTGGATTTCCTCAAAAAAGCACGTGAGTCTCACCGCGTTGTGCTTGCGACATTTGCGGTCAATACCGTGCTTCAACGTAAAAAAATACGTGGTTCGGGAATTATTCCACTCCTCGATGACGTAATCGTGACCTCTGGGGATGACAACGGCAGTACGGGGAAGGGTAGAGCGCTCAGGGATTACCTTCTGCGCATAGGCGACCCTGGATGGGAACATACATTCGTCGACGACGCAGGAGAGAATATCGACGAGGTGAAACGCATGAACCCTGAGATACGTTGTGTGCGTATTGATAGAAATCCACTTATGGGTGCACTGCTTCACGATGGTCATCTGGCCCCGGATTACATTGTGAACACTCTTCCTGAGCTTTACG
>JAYSZV010000149.1:0-3955 GCA_043737875.1 Candidatus Lloydbacteria bacterium | reverse complement strand
ACCTCTGACAACCACGCGTTGTCGGAGGTGAGTGTGATCAATTTCGTGCATATATGCGTTAGATTCCTGAACCCTTGCCAAAAGAAGAATGGTGGGGTAGTGTATGCGTATCAGTCGCTAGCGGTGAGTCTCCAGAATGTTTGGATACCGACCATTGGACACTGCATTTTCATGGACAACACCCTCTCCGAATACGAAAAGTTTTCCTCACAGATAGGCATTACTTTTAAAGACCTCACCCTCCTCCGTGAGGCATTTACGCATCGCTCGTATTTGAATGAGCATCGCGGAACGAACATGAAGCACAACGAGCGCCTCGAATTTTTGGGCGACGCCGTTCTTGAGCTCGTCATGACCGAATACCTCTTCGCCAAGTACCCCGAAGAACCAGAAGGAAGACTCACTGCATACCGCTCCGCGCTTGTGAATACCAATTCTATTTCAGACGCCGCATCCGATTGGAACATGAACGAATTCCTCCTCCTCTCTCGCGGAGAATCCAAAGACATCGGACGTGCACGTCAGTACATCCTCGCCAACACATTCGAAGCCGTCATTGGCGCAATTTTCCTCGACCAAGGATACGACGCGTCACGTGACTTCATCGGACGCAGTCTTTTCAATCAACTCGACGAGATTGTTGGCAAGCGCTTGTGGCAAGACGCCAAGAGTCGCTTCCAAGAAGAATCACAAGAGCGCACGGGTATCACCCCTAACTATGAAGTAATCAAAGAGATGGGGCCTGACCACGACAAGCGTTTCGAAGTCGGCGTGTACATTGGTTCGGACCTCATTGCCTCAGGAGACGGCCCTTCCAAACAAGACGCAGAACAACGCGCCGCGCTCCTCGCACTCGAAAAAAAGGGCTGGCAAGAAGACAATAAAGCATAGCTCTCAACTCCATAATCGAGCCCACAAAAACCATGTGGGCTTAATTGACTCTTCATTTTGTGCATAGTAGGGTGCAATGCAGAGTAATCAGCACTTCAAAAAAGGAAATGACATGTCTCATGAAAAAAATGAGGGACAAAAGCACGTGCTCTCAATCGTTTCGAGCGCAAACAACTTGGAGGATATTGCCGATGGCCTCTTGCGCCACGTGATCGCAGAGATAGGACGATTTGGTTTTTTGACCGACAACAAAGATGGCCTCCCAAGTCCCAAAGTGGCGTTTAAGCTGGTGGACCACGTCGTAGACGGTGTGACGCGATATTGCGAAGGAGTTTCCGCGGAATATATTGAGAGGCGTTTGGAAGAGCAGATTTTGCGTTACATTGCACTCGGCATGCCCGAAGCGTCGGGGTACGATTCGGAAATATCTTTTCGCGAAGCACTCGCACCGCTCGTCACACGAGCCATGCAATACTTTGCACCCCCAACCGATCACCCCATTCAAGACGGGGAATTCACACTCCTCCTTGTTCTGCCTCCCGCATGGGTACCACTCCGGCGCCAAGTTGCGATGTTTCGCCACGCGTACGGGCAGACGAGTGAACTTTCGCGAGGGGTCGACGAGGTCCTGCGAAGAGGACTCCTTTGGACAACGCAGTTTGGTAAAGCATCACCACAAGAGCCGTACATCATCGTCGGCATCAATGGTGGGCGCGGACTAAAAGAATGCACCATCGGTCAGGCCGATGAAGAAATGACAAACCATAAGCAAGCGTACCTTTCTGTTCATGAGTTCATCCAGCTCCTTCTTGTTCGTCCACATTTCTTGCCCCATGACTCAGAATCGCTAGTCTTGGGCGAAAAAATCGATAAGCGAGACTATGTGAGATTCACAAAGAAGGGCGGGATTCCTGATATTGAAGTAGTACAAGTACAGAGCGAGCGATTTGGCGTTAGCGTAGGGAAGCCCTACTACACGCACATGATTACCGTTCCCAAAAAAGACTGAGACGACACAAACTGAAGCTACGGCTTCAGTTTTTTATACACCAATCGGCATACCCCAAAAGCGTCCCCAATTTGCTTTTTCCCCAGTTTTTGCGCTATTGCTTGGTTTACGTGCTAAAATAAAGCCTATATGCGCCTCAAGCGTTTGGAAATCTTTGGCTTTAAATCTTTTGGAAAAAAAGCTGTTTTAGAATTCAATTCGCAGATTACTTCCGTCGTCGGACCCAATGGGTCAGGCAAGTCAAATGTAGCTGAGTCCATCCGCTTCGTATTGGGAGAGCAGTCCATGAAGTCGATGCGCGGAAAGCGTGGCGAGGACCTCATCTTCAATGGCTCGCAAACTGCCGGTCGCGCCAATCGCGCAAACGTCACGATAGTGTTCGACAATACCAAGCGTGAGTTTGCACTCGACTTCGACGAAGTGGCCATCGCCCGCGAGGTGTATCGCGACGGCACCAATCAATATTTCATCAACGGCTCGCAGGTCCGCTTGAAGGACGTGTTCGAGCTTCTCGCCGCCGTACACATCGGCTCATCTGGCCACCACATGATTTCACAGGGCGAAGCAGACCGTATCCTTAATGCGAATCCTAAAGAGCGTCGCGAGATGCTCGAGGACGCACTGGGCCTCAAGATATATCAATACAAGCGCGCCGAGAGTGAACGTCGTCTACAGAAGACCGAAGAGAACATGAAAGAAGCCGAAGTGCTTCGACGCGAGATTGCCCCACACCTGCGATTTCTCAAGAAACAAGTCGAGAAGATTAATGAAGGCCGTGAATTACGTGAGCGTTTAATAGGACTCTATCGCGAATATTTAAAACGCGAAGAGATTTACGTTGAGTACAAGACTGCCGATATTTCGGGCAGAAAGCTGGTGCCGGGAGGTGAACTCGCCGACCTCAACATCAAGATAGAGCACGCACGTGGCGAGCTCGCCAAAGAAAGCATGGGCGACGCCAAGAGCCAGCGTCTCTTAGACGTGGAGTCCAAACTCCGCAATGTCCGCATGCGTCATGACGAGCTTTCGCGCACCGCAGGGCGCGTCGAAGGCATGATTGAGTTCGAGGAGAAACAGTTGCGCAAAAAACAAGAGTCACTCGCCCATCAAGAAGACATCCCCATTCGCTTGGGTGACGTCGAGGGCCTACAGAGCACCATCGAGCAAGAATTCAGCAGTGGAGAACATTCCGATGACATCGGTCACGTGAAAGGCACGCTCCATCGTATTCGCGACGCCGTTCGTGGATTTATCGCACACCACAAAGCCGAAGCAGGACAGAAGACACTCACCGATGCAGACTATCGCGAAATCCATCTGCTCCGCGAAGAAAAGGCCAAAGTCGACGAAGCACTCCGTGTCGTGCGCACCGAGTCCGAGGGAATGGAGGGCGAGTATCAGGCGGTCAAAAAAGAAATCGACGAAGAAAAAGAGCATTCCCGCGATACCGAGCGCGCGCTTTTCGAGATGATGTCGAGACGCGGAGAACTCCAGCGCACCATCGACATGATGCGCCACGAAGAAGAGAATCTCGCCCGCGAATCCCGCAGGCTTGAAGAAGAGTTGAACGAAGCAGGCATCCTGCTTGGTCGCGCCGTCCTCGACTACTCGAGTGTGACCGTCATGGTAGATGACGTGCGTAGTGAGTCGCGTGATGCACAAGAGACACGCCGTCGCGAGATAGAGCGTGGCAAAATCCGCCTCGAAGACATCGGCGCCGCAGGAGGCGAAGACGTCGAGAAAGAATACAACGAGACCATTGAACGCGACGCCTATCTCGAAAAAGAAATTGCCGACCTCGTCGTGACCCAGCAGTCACTCTATTCGCTTATTTCCGAATTAAACGAGAAGTTGGATACCGAGTTCAAACAAGGCGTAAAGCACATCAACAAGCAGTTCGGGGACTTCTTCCGCCTCATGTTTGGTGGTGGTGTCGCAGAACTTCATATCGTCAAGATTGAGAAACGCAAAAAGCGCGATACCGATCTCGACCTCTCCGATGTCCCTGGCGACGCACCCGCGGATGAAGACGAGGAGAGTAACGAAGAGGGGATT
>JAYSZV010000148.1:0-1563 GCA_043737875.1 Candidatus Lloydbacteria bacterium | reverse complement strand
CGAAGTGCTTCGTGGTGCAAAAAAGTTTGTTCCACCCTACGTGCGTATCCTTCGTGTTATACGCGACATTCCCGCGACCTACATCATGGCCGGCAGTCATGTATCCAACTTAAGGCAAGCGATGGATGAGGACATGAAAGCGAACGGCTGGCAGTGTCGTTGCATTCGCTGTCGTGAGATTCGTGAGGGAGAAGTGAATCCCGAGGATTTCATGCTTTCTAAAATAGAATACCGTACGCCAACAGGCACTGAGCTATTTCTCTCATTCGAATCCGCGCCAACAACAAAAGAAGGGAAGACAAGAGAAGAACGAGCCAAGCTCGCGTCCTTCACCCGCCTGCGCCTACCTGACAATCATGGCGAGAATGCGCTACTCCCTGTATTGCGAGGAGCTGCGCTCATTCGCGAGCTCCACACGTATGGTAGGCACACGCGCGTGGGTGGCGACAGCAAGCAAAGTCAGCATGTGGGATTCGGGCGCCGACTCCTGTCCGAAGCAGAGCGCATCGCAAAGGAAAAAGGATACACCAAGCTCGCCGTCATCTCAGGCATCGGTGTGCGCGAGTACTACCGCAAGAATGGCTATACGCTCGAGGAGACGTATATGGTAAAATACCTCGCATAAATGCCCGTGCCTTTGCGGTATCTATGAAAACTCTCTCACACATATGAATTACTTAACTGCGCTATACCGTACTTTTGGTGCAAAAGTCGTGAGATTTTTTATTGCAGGAGGAAGTGCTGCCGCCACAAATCTCACGGTTTTTTATGTGTGTACCACAGTGTTTACGGTGTACTATATTTGGGCTTCTATTATCGCCTACGCGTTAGCATTTTTTGTAAGCTTCACGCTACAGAAGTTTTGGACATTTCGCGATAGCTCACTTTTCGCTATAAATAAGCAGGTACTTACTTACTTCTTGGTGTCGTTCTTTAATCTCGTGGTGAATACGATACTAATTTATACGCTCGTCGAGTTCGGGAACTTTGTACCGCTCTATGCACAAACGCTCGTCATTTTACTCATAGCAACGTGGAGTTTCTTTGTCTACAACTTTTTTATTTTCAAAAGCTTAGGGAAATAATTGTCTGCTCAGTATTGGTGAAATTATTTCACCAAAAACACACTGTACCCACTTGTTTGCTTGGTCTTCGTTTTGCCTAGCGCGCGATCGAGCGTGCGCCCTAGCCTTGTAAGGCTTTGCGTCATGGGATTAAGGCGAAACCATGTTTCAATTGCACCGCGAGCGGAGGTAATCTCGATTGTTTTAAATTGACGAAAGAGGTGCCGTGTACCGTCTTCGGTGAAGCGCCAGTAATCTTTGTACTCTCCTGAGGTGGGGACGTGGTAATAAAAGAGAAAGGGTACAAAGATGTAACAGTAGCCACCAGGTTTCAGCGTGCGATAGATTTCATCGGAGGCGATAAACGGATTCTCAACATGTTCGAGAACCGCGGAGCAGATAATGGCTTCTTGGGAGTTGTCGGGAAATGGCATGTGATGAATGTCCCCGATGATATCAGCCCCGTAATCGGGGACGGGATTCATGACCTTGTAGTCCG
>JAYSZV010000147.1:0-3987 GCA_043737875.1 Candidatus Lloydbacteria bacterium | reverse complement strand
CCAAGAAGGGCTTTGTCAGAGTCGGGTGAGTCTTAGTTCAAAGCCCCGTAACTTTTTCTCGCGCGGAGTGAATGTAACGCTGGCACTTCCAGTGTGTTCCAAAAAAAGTCCGTCCCGAGCCGTTGCCTTGAGTTTTTTTGTGCTGCACCGTTGAGCAGATTTTTCTAGCTCAGTAATAGAGATTTTCGTAAGGCCAGTTGCTTTCTCAATCTCCTCGATGTACACACTTTTTGAAGTAAATGGTTTGTCAGGATTAAGTTCTTTTGACTCTAGGTTTAGAAACGTGACTATTTTCAAAAGTCGCTCTTCACGCTCTACCTTTGTTGCACACTGCATGTTACTTGGCATACCAACCTTTATTCGTGAGTATCTGTCTGCATACTATGCTTTTTAATAATTTATGCAATTCGGCGAGAATTTGATTAGTTGGATGATGTTAATTGAATATGTATCTCATTTTTTACGTATATTAAATTGGGGGGTCTTGGCTAATGCCACGGGTAGTTTTTTCAGATAAGCCAGGAGTCTTCCTCTACGAGGACGGTACAGGTTTCGTATTTTGCGGACAAAATATACTCAACCTTTTCGACTCCTGCACGAAAGTGCTTCAGGCACTTTCTCGGGGGCACCATATGAAAAAACCGCTATTAGCGGTTTTTCATATGGTGCCCCCGGCAGGAGTCGAACCTGCGACCGTCTCGTTAAGAGCGAGCTGCTCTACCAGCTGAGCTACGAAGGCATATGGGAAATTTAGCAAAAATAAACAATAAACGCAACGATGCTGTGGGCCAGGTGGGACTTGAACCCACACTCCTTACGGAACTCGATCTTAAGTCGAGCGCGGCTACCATTACGCCACTGGCCCTAGGTTTTGAAACTTTTCTGATTCTACCCTCCCTTTTTATTTTTCCCTCGGTGCGTCGACTGCAGACTATGGCAATTAGGACATAAGATTCTTAGATTCTCTATTCTGCTGTCGTAATGATTCCCATTAATATGATCAAGCTCCACAGGAATTCTTCCATCCAACGAAGTTTTTGCCCACCCACATAATTCACATATGGGAGTTTTAATTCCTTCCTTGAATAGTCTATGCTTTAACTTGTAACTTTGAAAAGTGCTCTGTTTTACAAGAATTTGTTTTAAGGTGAAGGTGGGTGTTCGCGGGATTTTTCTGCCCAAATTCGAACCTTTGCCGAGAAAATGCGACGTGTCAATTTTTTCACTTTCTATGTACCTTTTTATCTGCTCATAATTTCCTCCTGCCGGAACGAGACCAAGCTTTTGCAATACCTGTCTCCGACTAATGGAAGTTTCAACAGCTTTTTGTAGATCTTGAATACCCCATTTTCGTATGCGTGTCATAATTCGGTATACTCATTATAACACTTATCTTTTGTGTATACCATTCCACCACCCGGGCAAATGACAAAAATTGGAGGCGTAGACCAGAATCGAACTGGTGCATGTCGGTTTTGCAGACCGAAGCGTTACCACTTCGCCACTACGCCATGTTGAACACTATAGCAATTTTGATTACTCTTTTCCAGCACCATTTTCATCAACGGATTCGAGCAATTCCTCAATGCGTTGGCGATTTTGCTCGCCCATATCAGGCGAGAAGTGAATGCGGGGCAGTATGCGTATGCGACTTTTCGCCTTGATGAATTCCTTGAATTCCGTGGTCATGCGGTTGGCGAAAATGAGCGCCGCTTTCTCCGCCTCCTTGGGAAGCACGGAGAGCATGATGTCGACACGCTTAAGGTCGTCAGAAAGTATCACGCGCGTGACGGTAATAAGGGAAGTGCGATTTGATTGTCGGGAAAGGAAATCCGCTGCGAGATCTTTCAGCATGAATTCCTCGCGTCCGTGTTTGAGTTTATTCATAGCGTATTATTGTTTCTTTACAATGATGTACGGTATCAGCACATCACGCTCGGCAAGAGTAATCTTCGACTCTACCTGCAGTCCACATTCATTGCCTTCGAGGACTTCACTCACTTTAATTTTCTGAGCTTGGAGTTCGACGACTTTGCCTTCACCGATCTCGGCATCGCGACGTAGTATCTTGAAACGTGCACCATGTACCATTTTCCCCGTAACCACAGCACCACCGATGACCTGTAGCTCCTTTTGCTGGCTGAAATAGCGAATGATTTTGAATTCTCCAAGGCGTTCCTCCATTTCAATGTGTGGCGCACGTCGGCCTATCTCTTCCTCGAGCCATTCTGTCAGTTTGTAGATAACATCGAACTTGTGAATGGTGACGTTGTTGCGAGAAGCGAGGTCAATGGCGAGTGAGTCTGCCTTGGTGTGAAATGCAATGACGACAGGTTTGCTGGCACCAACGGCGAGCTTGATGTCACTCTCGTTGATTGCACCAACACCCTTTTGAATAATTTTGAGGATAACGCGCTCATGCTTGAGTTTGCCGATTTCGTGTTCGAGTGCCTCGAGCGAGCCCGCAACATCGGCACGGATGATAATAGGGAAGAGGACGCCATTGGTGGGTAACGAATCTTTCACTGCGTCTTTTCGGCTTACACCCGTGGTGAGGACTGCTGATTCCGCATCCTTCTTCTTGGCATAGGTGGTGAATCGCGCGCCTACTGTTGGGATGCCTGTCCAGCCCGTTAGGCGAATGGGTGATGAGAAACTCGCCGTATCGAGAGAAATGCCAGCAAAGTTTTCGATGGTACGCACGGGTGTCATGACACCTTCCGCAACCACAAACTCTCCTTTTTTCATCGTGCCGTCGGTAATGACGAGTGTCGCAACAACGCCCTTCTTTGGGTCCATACGTGATTCAATAATAACCCCCTCGGCACTTTTTCCCGCATCGCCGGTGAGCTCGTTTAATTCCGCAACAAGGAGCATTACGTCGAGGAGTTCTGGAATACCCTTACCCGTTTTTGCAGAAATGCCCACCCATGGGATTTCACCTCCGTATCCCTCCACATATATCTCAGCTTCAGCGAGTGTTTGCTTGGTGCGCTCCAAATTTGCATTGGGCTTATCCATTTTATTGATTGCGACGACATAGGGGACCTTCGCCTCCATGATTGCCTTGTGCGCCTCAAGTGTTTGAGCCTTTACGCCGTCTTCTGCGGAAACCACCAAGATGGCAATATCGGCAACGACGGCTCCACGTGAACGCATGCTCTGGAATGCAGCGTGCCCAGGGGTGTCCAAGAAAGTAATTTTTTTATTCGCTCCCTCACTCGTCTGATGAACGACCTCGTACGCAGAAATATGCTGAGTAATTCCACCCGCTTCGGTCGCAACAATATTGGTACTCCGAATATAGTCGAGCAACGTCGATTTGCCGTGGTCTACGTGACCCATGATGACCACGATGGGTGGTCGCTCTCTAGTTTGTGTCGTTTTGGGCGCCATAATGAAGATATGGCGATATTAGCACGTGTATTTGACGCTGTCGAGTCAAGTATGGCTTAGAGCCTAGCCCAAATAACCATCGGACAGACAAAAATGCTACGACTGTCCTTTGCCGTTGAAACCCAAAAAAACGCTACTGCGAACGTGAAATCCTCAGTCGACAGGTCACCACGGAGAGTACTTCGATTTTTTAAGCGGGGTACCGCTAATAAAAATCTGGTCGCTCGACATGCCTCCTTCGGAATTTCACATTCTCGTGACGCGTTTTTTGAGTTTCCATTGGCAATGGTTATTGGGATAGGCTCTTAACCACAAATTATTTCAGGACCTCGCGCTCTTCTTCAGTAAGTTCAAATTCGGAAGTACGATTTTTCACTGGCTTTGCAAAAACGCTTACTTTTTCGCGTGAATAGAGTGTAGAGATGACCACACCGTCGCCTTCTTCATCGAGTAGTGCGGTTGCGAAGCTCTGATTGCCCCCTGAGCCCGTGCCGTGGAAGGGATTAAAGCGGAGTGTGCGAGCACCATGGAGTTTCTTTTTCATGCGTGCGTCGACTTCCATGAGCGCCGACTCAACATTTTTTTGAAATG
>JAYSZV010000146.1:0-1566 GCA_043737875.1 Candidatus Lloydbacteria bacterium | reverse complement strand
ATGCAGTAGATATAGTCCAAGAGACATTTGTGCGTACGTGGCAGTATTTAAGGGAAGGCAACACCATAGATGAGCTTCGTGCTTTTTTGTTTAGAACAGCAAAAAATATGCTTATTGATAAAACTATTCAAGCAAAACGGAGGAATACTGGTTCGCTCGACCAGTACATGGAGGAGGGAGGAGATATACCAGATGTTAAAGAGATGCACGAATATGACCCCATGGACGGCGAGCGCGTGCTCCGCTTGCTCGCAACACTGGAGCCCCTCGAGTATCGCGAAGTAATCTACCTCCGCTACATTGAGGAACTACGGCCAAGTGAGATAGCGGAAATCCTCGGCGTGAGTGAGAATGTCGTGTCGGTGCGCATCAATCGTGCAATCACAAAACTCAAAAAAATTTTCCCATATGAACCCAATTAGTGAACAACAAAAAAAATCGGTACAGAATGTGAAACTCACAGCGATTGAGCGTGGGGCTATGCGTAATACGCTGATTCAGGAAATGACGGCGCATCCTTTGGTAAATGTTGCAGGTGTAAGAAGCGGGGAGGTCAATCGTCATCAGTGGGGTCGGACGCAATTAGTAACAGTAAACACACGTAAACGTATGACCATAGCAATACTTATCGCAATATTAATGAGTGGATCAGTTTCGTACGCAGCAGAAGGAACAGTCCCCGGTGACATCCTTTATCCCATAAAGATTCACGTGAATGAAAATGTGGAAAGTGCATTCGCCGTAAGCAGTGAGGCAGATGCTCGTCTTCGCGCCGAATTTGCAGAGCGACGCATAATGGAGGCTGAAGCGCTACACGAGGAATCTCGTCTCGATGAAAAGACTAAGATTAAACTCAGTGCACAGTTTAATGAGCACACGAGTGACATGGAGGAGTATCTTCGTGAATTGGCAGACGATGATAGTGAGCGTGCAATAGAAATTTCTTCTGATTTCGAGGCAACACTTTCAGAGCATGTCGATACACTAAAAATCTTCGGACTCATCATTGGCGCGAAAGCATCGAGTAGTACGGAGGTAGGCGGTGTGAGGAGTATCGCACCAACAGCAAATCTTCAGGGCGAATTCCGCACGGGCGAACTTTTGAATGCCGTCTTTATTCATAACGACACTATCCGCATAAAGAGCACTGAGAGCGTGAAGAGTGAAACAGAATTCGAGGATACGGATACGCAATCACCTGACAACTCGGATAATGCAAATATCGATGGGGCACTCGATGTACGCCTAGATACCAGCACCAGAATGGAAACAGGTGAAGAAAAATCTCGCATAGAATTAGATGGAATCATAAAAACAGAGAGTGGGTTAAGGGTTGGACTCTAATAAGCGTCATCATCCACGTAGTAGGGAATACATAATACAAAATACCCAAGAGCTCGCTCTTGGGTATTTTTGCAATAGAAGTACGTTATTTATGATGTAACGTGACATGTCACACACCCGTCCTTGAGTCTTCGAGAGGAAAAGTAGAGTGAAGTGAAGAGGAGGAGAAATCCGAGGACAAGTATGTACCAGCGATGCGTGACGAAAAAGAGAAGCGTCCCA
>JAYSZV010000145.1:0-9106 GCA_043737875.1 Candidatus Lloydbacteria bacterium | reverse complement strand
TTTTCTTCGACGAATGTTCCATCCTCATTCATTGTCGGCTGGACATAGACCACCAACCCCGAAGCAAACTGCGATTGTGCATGTGCACGAAAATAGTCTTTCGCGTGCGGGAAAAAATCACTTTCGAGAAGCCCCTTCACTATTGGCTCCACCTCTTCTTGATTGACGGCCTCGGCCCAAGTATAAATCTCAAGCCCTTTGGTGGCATCGACGTTGTAGACCACCTTGTCAGTGAAGTCGGGCTCCGTTTCCGGAAATAGCGCAGAGACGCTAATGCCGTGCTTGATAGCGCGCGGGAGGGCGAGCGCTTCCTCACCGCGTTTTTTGCGCCATTCCAAAATCCACTCCGGCTCTTTGAGCATTTGAGAGATGTCTTTTAGTGTGGTGTTATTTGACAACATCATGAAAATATACTATACTATATACGGCTTGTAAACCCCTCATTTTTATTGGAGCAACGGTGATGAAATACGTCTTAGGCTTTGTGGCTTCTTCTTTAGCTGGTACAGCTATGGGTCTTGTCAGCAAGAATCCCATTGTTGGGTCTCTGGTTGCCACTGCCGTACTTGCTACCTTCCTCGTAATTTTTGAATTGTCTAAAGAATTTTCAATAGCATTGGCAAAAAGATAACCCTCTCGGACCGCGCCACCAGTACCTACTGGTGGCGTTTTTATTTATCCGACACTTTCCTCCATTTCAAGTTCTATGAGCTTATTTAATTCCACTGCATATTCAAGTGGGAGTGCCTTGACGATGGGCTCCAAGAATCCTCCCACAATCAGACGCAATGCTTCGGCTTCGGTGTATCCACGCGAGCGGAGATAGAAGAGTTCTTGTTCTCCGATTTGTCCCACACGCGCCTCGTGAGAAAGGCTCGAGCGTGCATTTTGATTCTTCATCGTGGGGTATGTATTGGAGACTGACTCCCCATCGAGAATAAGTGCATCGCACGATACCGACGAGACTGCATTGTGGGCGCTCGGCAGAATACGCACATATCCGCGGTAGTTGGATACTCCCCCGCCCTTCGAGACTGACTTCGAGCGGATATGGGAAACAGTATCGGGCGCCATGTGTATGACCTTGGAACCCGTATCCTGCACCTGCCCTTCGCTTGCCATCACAATGCCGAGCGACTCGCTCCGTGCGCCTCGCTCAAGCAAAACGGATGACGGATAGAGCATCGTCGCCCGCGAGCCCATATTGCCGTTGACCCACTCGATGAGTCCCTCTTCAAACACCAGTGCTTTCTTGGTGTTCAAGTTGTATGTATTCTTCGACCAATTCTCGACGCTAATATATTTCACGTGGGCTTTTTTCTTCACCCATATCTCTACACAACCAGCATGAAGTGAAGATTCTGTGTACTGAGGCGCTGAGCACCCTTCGATGTACGTGATGGTTGAGCCTTCATCGGCAATAATGAGCGTGTGCTCGAACTGTGCCGAGCGCGATTTGTTCATGCGAAAATATGCTTGGAGCGGGAGGACGACGGAAACATCCTTCGGCACATAAATAAATGTCCCCCCACTCCAAAAGGCGCCATGAAGCATGGTGAACTTATGGTCGGTCATGGGGACACACTTGGTCATGAAATGCTCACGAACGAGCTCGGGATATTTTTGTAATGCAACGTCCATGTTTTCAAAAATTACCCCTTGCTTCGCGAGGGATTCTTGAATGCGGTGGTACACGATGCCAGAGTCGAACTGCGCGCCGACTCCCCCCAAGTAGTCCCGCTCGGCTTTGGGAATACCAAGCTTTTCAAACGTGTCGGTTATTTCTTTAGGGAGCGCTTTCCAGTCGTCGGTTTCTTTCACGCTGGGGTCGACGTAGTAGGTGAGATGCTCGAGGTCGAGACCTGAGAGGTCAGGCCCCCATGTGGGCATGCGCGTTTTTTGCCACAACGAAAGTGCATCGAGGCGGAGCGCAAGCATCCACTCTGGCTCATTTTTTGAAAGAGACATACTGCGCACAAGCGCTTCAGTTGGGCCCGCTTGAACCTTAGCGACTGGCGACGTTTTAGGCTCTTCGGTTGGAACTTTTGTGTTCATGGAATACTTGACAGTATATGAATTTATTGTAGTTTTGCAATAGAGGATATTTTGGAGGTAGTAATGGGAAAACCACCAGTGACGTGGGGTATGCGCTTTCTACTTGCAGGTCTCGGCACAATGGCCGCACTAACGCTCGTCTCATTTTGCTACGTAATTTATTTTTTAGTTATTGGTGAAATGGCAGTAGCGACACTTCCGCTCTTGGGGTTGCTCCTCTCTATCATGCTCATGAGGCAATGCATGCGCTTCGTGCGATTGCAGCGAGAGTCTGACTACGCAAAAATGGAAGCAAGATAAAATTCCCCGCTCGGGGAATTTTTAATTGCTGTCGGTCGGAGTATGCCGTATCGTTAATTGTCTGTGCGAAATCGTTCGATGAGGCGCTTGCGCAACTCGCGCGCATACGGTTCATTGTTGATGGCGATCGCAGTATCAAGCTTTTTAAGCAACATATTGAGTTCCACTTCGGACTGCAACTCACCCGCTGATGTATCCAGCATGCGCTCAACATCTCCAATCAACCCCTCTGCTAAATTTTCTGATGGGAGGCTTGAGTCGTCTTGCCATTGTGGATACATTTGCGTGTTGATGACATCGAGCTCGCGCGCCATAGTGCGCTCCTCTTCGCTATACTTTCGCGTTTCGTCATTGGGATTGCTGGGGTATTGTTCGTTTGACATATCATCATTCTTCCTCAAAGAAGAGCTTCACGCAAGATTTAGTCTTTGCTGTCGATTAAAAGCGCTAGCTCATTACATCTTTTGCGAATAAACGTTGCGTACTTTTTTGCGAGGTCTTCTCTTCCCACCATAATGCGATATGGGACTTGAATAAGGGCGGCGGCAATTTCGTAGGTAGCGCGGACGACGGGAGATGGGAGTTCATGGTGCATCGCGTAGGCATCGTGGAGTATTTCTGCGTACACACTTCCTTGCAGTGCGGTGATATCTGCACTGGTACGACAAACCAGGAAATAACGGTCGTGGACACGCCATGAGTCTTTTGGCGGCATGACATCGATAAATGAAACTCCACGTTCGAGAAAAATAATATTCTCGCCGTTGTTATCGATAACCACGGAGATTGTCGGGATGGGCTGGTTGAAATACGGCTCAATCTCGAGTGCGCGTTCCAGAAGGCGCTCTGCCCGCTCGACATCGGAAAGTGAGAGTATTTCACCTGCAGTAGCACTTGCCCACCCTGAAGCCCCGCGCACTTCGTCGTGCACATGCGCTCGGCCTTTATCAAAAAAGTGAATGAGGTCTTGTTGTCTTGCTTCGCTCAGAACACGAAGACGAGACAAGAGTGTATCTACGTACTGAACAAGTTCGAGAGGGGTGGGGCTTTCGCGCTCGAGTATCCGCATGAGGTCTCTAGTACTATCAATCTTTCGCATCACGATATACCAATCTTCACTTTCTAATTCGGGCACATGCACGAACTGAGAGCCATCAAGCATGACCCCGCGTAGTTCGAGATAGATATCGGGTGCCATCGCATTATTCCAATAAAAATCTTCAGAAATGTAGGAACGTCGTATGTCGCGGAGAGTGAGGTCCGCAAAGTCAGCGGTGCGATGTTTGTATGCTTTGTGCACCCTATCACCCCGCACAAAAAGCTTCGAAAGCACGGTTTCTATGACGTGATCGTGCTCGCTGTCAAAACCTTCAATAAGGCGCTCTTCAAGCGCGGTGACGATATTCATCGTTCTATTATAGTCATATCTTCAGTAAAAAGAAAAACCCGCAATACTGCGGGTTTTGGGTAACACACTCGGCTACAAAGGTTTCACGATGCCGTTTTTTACGCTCAATTGAGCGTGTCGGGTGATTCCGCGGAAGGTTCCGGTAATCATAGCCATCCCATATTGGTCGGGGCAACGTATCACAAGCTCGATTGGCTCGGCGTGGCCCAGTGCGGTTTCTTCTGAGGCCACGATGCCGAAGATGTCGTGCACAACATTGCACAAGACTTCATAGTGGGATACAAGAATCGTCGCATGTTGTTGTGTGCGCAAATAGAAAGAATTGCTCACAAAACGCACCAGATAGTCATACCACCTTATGCGAATTTCTGCCGGCGTCTCGAAGATGAGTGGGTCGGCAAACACCGGCTCGGTTTCGTAATCAATATACCCCTTACCACTAAGGCCCTTGCAGGCCGAGAGTGCGCGCTCTGGGTCACGCCATTTGATGGGCGCCAAACCTTTTGCGAAAAGAATCGGTAGCGGGTAACGGATAACCCGCGCTATGAGCTCTGCGGTACCACGTGCACGAGGTGCCACAGAGGAGATGAGACACAGTTGCTCGTGCGTGATGTGATTGTCTGCGAGCCACCGAGCAATGTCACCACGGGCAACTGCCCCTACGTGTTTTGCTCCTTCAGAGGTGAGGTCGGGTAGCACACCAGTGTATGCGGTCTTACCGTGGCGTATGCAGAGTACTTTCAGTAGATTGCCTTGGACCATCAAGAACTCCTTGAATATGAAAGATTGGAAACGAAGTATCTGTATAATAAAATACCATAAAATATGCATATATGTCAAATCTGAGTGGCCAAAAAATAATGCAAAAAATCGCCTTGTACGGGCGATGTGTATGGAAGAAGAACTTATGCTTTCCTCTTTATTTTTTGTAGCAATCCGTACAAGACGCGGGCCTTGAAATTATTGCAAATGAGAATCGCATTAATTGTATGCTTTTCAAGTTGAACAAGCTCACTCTCGCCAATTACTGTTTGAGTATGGAGCGTTCTCCCTACATACTCCACAAATACGACTGCGTCAGCCACAGGCGAAACAATAAATTTCCCCGTCTGGAGAACAATGTGTGGCGCCCTAAAGTGGGGAGTCATCCGTGTTTGCGCAATATCGAGTGCACTCCAATTACCCCTTGGCATGAGGACAAGCACCTTGCGGGATGGAATTTTGTCTGTCATATCCACGCTCCTCGAAGAACTCTCTACTCATATAACAACAGCACAAAGCACTTGTCGAGCAAAAAAGAGAAACATTGACTTTTTAATAGGGAATGTTACAGTGTCACAGGTTTCATAGTTTCACTACACACAGGAGTTACTGAATGCTTGCAATTGCTGGTCCTTTCGAAAAGCGAGAAATTGATGGGATTGCTGAGGCCATCCGCGCATTATTCACAAAGCGAAGCACTTTTTTGTGTTCTGCGAAAACACTCGTCGACAACTGCCCTTGGCTCTTCGAATTCATCCTCCCCTACACCGAGCTCGGCACATACCTAAGTGCGCTCCAGCACGGCGCGTTCGACGTGACGGTGAAGGCGTGCAGCGAATCTCCGAAAGATACTTTCGTACTTTCTGTTCGCCCGAATGGAAGCAAACATTTGCCCTCTGACGTTCCCTGCCGTTTCCACTTCACCAGCAATGGTGCAGAAATCGAGGACGGGGGGTACACGCTCGTGGAAATTCACACGCAAAACGGCCGCTACGACTCGGATTTTGCACTACCTGCCTGAAACACTGTTCTTTTTGTTTTCTCGATTTTCCGCTTGTACACACGTACAACAACCCCGCTTTTGCGGGGTTTTTTATTTTGTAGAAAAAGTGCGCTAGTATTTTCTACTAATGTTGTCGAGATAAAGGCTCTCGACTTTTTCACGCGCCCAGGCAGTTTTGCGTAAAAACGTAAGACTCGATTTGATACTTGGACTAATCTGAAAGCATTTGATTTTGATACGCTGTCCTAATCCTTCCCAGCCATATTCCGCGACCAAGTACTCGAGGATGGATTCGAGCGTTTTGCCATGAAGTGGATTATTGGGATGTGCTGATTGTGGTGTCATAGATAAAAATTATGCATCGAATGCGAGTTTTCCCTCTGCGAGAACCTCTTTCGTCTCGCTAGGTTTGCCTCCAAGCGTGACAAGCTTGAATCGCGGAATCGCGATTGTTTCACCTTCGAGTGGTGAGTTCTGTATAGGGGTGGCTTCTTCGCTCTCGAATATTACTTCTACTTCCCCCGACTTCACCCGCTCCCCCAGAATTCCATATGCAATTTGATATTGTGCGAGTTCTTCTTCAGTGTATTCGCCACGTGCTTTATTGGGAAGGTGCCCTGGAAGCAACTCTTGCGTAGACTTCGCCCACACGGGTGAAAGTGCGCGCGAAATTTCTCGCTCATAAAGCGACCTCAGGTCTTCTTGAGATTCTTTATGATGTGTTTCACCTTCATTGCTCATAAAAGTATTGCGGAATTTATTTATTACTTCGTCTCAACGCTACTCGTATTGTTTTTCTGTCCCTGTATCGAACTGACCCATTTGAATTTGTGATGAATAGTCGTTGTCACCCTCCTGCTGTCGTACAAAAACACTTTCCTCATCTTTGCGCGAATCGTCACCTTCAAGTGGTTCATGGGGCGTGAGCGCGTGCACTCCGTTTGCGTTCCTCATATAGCGCTATCATACGCGCACCAGTGTTCGAAAACAACTCGAAACAGGCACCTATAGAAACGTTCGTCAGATATCAAAATACCACGGCGTGCCGTAGTATTGGGGGGGGAAGCAGTTACGCGACTGCTTCGAGGATGCCAGCGGGAATCGGCAGGTGCTTGAAATCGGGGACATCCAAACGTGCGATTTGGCCGTCGACACTCTCGACTGGGTGTGGACCACGTCCCAATTCTTGCACGAGCCAGCTGAGTGGATCGATGCTGGTGCAAGCCTTCTGCCAGCCTGCTTCGGTGAACCGGACATTTTGGCCGACGGAAAAGACGGGTGACAGGGTGCTCATATAATCTCCAATTAAAGGAACATTGTGAATGGGGACGAATGCTCATGCATTATATACTTTATTTATATCCTTGTCAATAGCAGTATTTTCTCTCTATTTCTTTACGTCATCTTCACTGAAAAGGGTATGATGAGCTTATGGGTTATCGTTTTTTTGTGGGTTCGACAAAAGCATGGAAAGACATGCTCACCGCAATCACGGGTGCCGAGCGGAGCATTTCACTTGGCATGTATATTTTTGAAAATAATACCGATGGGTATGACTTTTTTGCTGAACTCGAGCGAAAGGCACGGGAAGGAGTGCGGGTCGTTATCGTACTCGACTCGGTAGGGAGTGTCGGCCTTGAAAACGTCGCAGTGGATAGGCTCCGCATCGCTGGGGCAGAGGTGCTCTTCTTTAGCCATTGGTTTAGACGCATGCATCAAAAAGTGCTCATCATTGACGAGCAAGTAGCATTCATAGGCGGAGTCAACATTGCCGACAAATATGCCAAATGGAGTGACTTGCACATGAGGGTAAGCGGACGCATTGTCCAAAATATCATTTCCTCGTTTGCGCGACTGTATGAAGACTGCGGTGGCAAAAATCCTGAGCTATTGGCATGTACACAGAAACCTCGATTTCTCGCACATGCAAAACTTTGGTTCGTCGAACACACACCGCGCAATAAAAAAGCGAACACATTTCGTTTCCATTATTTACGTGCCATTCGAGATGGCCATACTGAGGTGATGATAGTGACCCCATACTTTCTGCCCCACCGCTGGCTCATCGCCGTCCTTCATCAGGCGCTCATTCGCAACGTAGCCATTACGATCATCATCCCCAAAAAATGTGACCTTTGGGGTGTCGATAAGGCGAATTATTATTATCTCGAACTCATGCACAGCCTTGGGGCGAAGTGCTACCTCACCCGCACGATGAACCACGCCAAGGCCATGCTCGTTGATGACCGCGTCGGGGTTGTGGGCTCACAAAATATTGATGCACTCTCATTCGACTGGAATACTGAAGCGGGCGTCTTCTTTACAGAAGAACGTATGATTCATGACCTGAAAAATATAATGGAGAAATGGAAAAGTGACGCTATTCCCTTTCACCCAGAAGAGCACCACTCTAACTGGTTTGTGCGTTTGAGTGCAAACTTGCTCTCATACCTCCAGCCTATCCTGTAGGGTGTTTCGACTAGGTATTGAGCACTGCTCTGAAAAAATCACGCTTTGGGTCGGATACAGCACCAAATGGATTCGCTGCGACATCTCCATTCTTCCAACAAAGATAAATTACCGCAAATAATCCGATGAATGGAACGAAGAGTACGAGTGATGCCCAGCCCGTGATATTGATGTCGTGGAGACGTCGCGCAGTGAGTCCGAATCCGAGTACCGCAAGAGGAATCATGAGCAGAAATCCAAGGAGTGGAATCATTCCAACAGTGAATGCGAGTGCGAGAGATGCCACTGCCGCATAGAGATAATTCATATTATCGACACGTCCAACAAAAAGTTTTTGTATATCAAAACCCTGCGTCGCGGACTTTGCGCGATCGGCAACAACCTGAAGCTCCGCTTTTGCGTTCTGCCCACCCCCACTTCCCTCACTGGTCTTCGTCTCATGTGGTGGATTTGCTCCACTGGAGTTGCTTTCTGTATTGGCACTAGTATTTGTATTCTCTTCCATAAATAAATGTGTATTGAATAAACGTACACTAAAGTATACTCTTGAATTCCTATTTTTACACCTGATTCATGAGATTGCCATGAACGAAAGAGAATGCAGCGAGTCTGATCAAAAAACAAACCCCATTGATATTCAATTAGGGGGTGTAAAGTGTTTGCTGAACGGTGACGGCTTGTCGTCAGCTAAAATTGGCTTCAAGAGTTTCGTTAGTGCGACAAACAACGCAATTTGCTGCTCTTTTTTGTAATGACCCATCCAGACCGTGCGGTCATTGCGAAAATCAAGAATAACGAAATGTACTTGATCTTTGGTATAGCACACAAAGCGATGGAGATGAACAGGCTGAAAAATGATTTCGTGGATGGTCACGCAAGGGGGCTTGCACATTGTGGTCATGATGGTAACGAATTCATTCCACCATAGCTCTTGCTGGTCGACGCTCGCGAAACGCTCGACATGTCGCATTGGCTCATCAATGTAGGCGAAGGTAATGCAGGGAGTGCCATGGGTCACATGGCGCTGTGCATAGAGAAATTGAGGAACGCGGGCAAATAGCGCGCTTCTGTCTGTTAATGTACCAAGAAACTTTTCTGCATCCATTGAT
>JAYSZV010000144.1:0-3997 GCA_043737875.1 Candidatus Lloydbacteria bacterium | reverse complement strand
TTCATGCCCTCGCACACTAATCTCATTGACTATCTCTGTCCCCTGTGACGCGTCTTTGATGCGTACATTAAGTGTCAGTTCAATAGCACCCCCTGGTGGAAGGTTGCCTAGCTCCCATACAAGGAGTCCGCTTTCTGGGGCGGTATAGGGAAGTGAAGAATCAAGAATATCGAGATGCATGGTGTCTACTTTGTCAGTGAGCCTCACATTGCTTGATGGTGCGTCGCCGTTATTGATGACGGTGAACTGGTACGAGAGGGTATTGCCATTATGAAACGGGGGAGGCGTCACCACGCGTTCACCCACCCAGAGGTCAGGGCGACCAAATGCAATGTCTCCATTGAAGTCACCAAAAATATTTACTATTGCGAGAATCCAATTACGGCCGAGTACGTTGGCATTTGCCACATTGATAATATTTGCACCCGCATAGGCATTCCCCGAAGTGATAAACGCGCTTTCTGCATTCATAATGGCGTTATCGCCAGTACGTGCGGAAATGTGCACATCGTTTTCGATGAGCGCGGTGCTCGTGCCGGCAACGCCCACATTGCGGCCTCCTCCATCCTCGGGGTTGTCGGAAAGTCGCAGTAGTTCGTCTGTCGTAGGTGCAGTACTCAGGAGGAATGTGCCGTCGTCATTCATGGTACTCACGAGTCCACGAGGGGCATTCACCAGTCCGCCTGTCCATGTGCCATGTACGCGAAAGAGTATTGCTACCGAATCATTTGCGCCGAGTGTCGTATTGATTTGATTGAATACATTCGAAGATGCTTCTGCGTCACCTGCGCGAATTGTTGAACTCGCATTATCGTCTGTCGCGTTGCCCCCCGAATCTGCATCGATCGTGAGATCCGTATTGATGCCTGCAATATTTGCGAGATTGAGTTCTGACAACGAGGAAGCCCCTTGTGTGGCAAATATGTGGTCAAGATTCGGAAAAATAATATCTCCATTTATTCCCTCAAATGCATTCAGGGAAACAAGCAGATAGCGCGAATCAACAAAGTTCATATTTGCGATGTTGACCAAATTGAGTGCCGCGTACGCATCACCTGTCGCTATTACTGCGTCCTCCGCATTTTCAATCGTATTGCTCCCACTCGATGCATCCACATCTATCAGGTTGGATATATAGGCGTCACTCTCCAAGTTGGTATGTATATCAGATTGGCCTGAGCACGACGAAAGTGAACAGCTCGATGACGCACCCAAGGCACTTCCTCGAAAATCTATTTCTCCTGTAACCGGATCGATACGATTTGCAAAGATTATCGAACCTTCCGAATTGATAAGGTTTGTGTTTACGATATTGAGAATATTTGCCATAGCCACTGCTTTACCAGAGACAATGACAGGGCCACCTTCCGTGCTCGATGCAGTATTTGTGGAGGGTGTACCTGTCGCATTTCCTGAATCGGTGTGCGAGGTTACGGCAATTGTCGCTGTCGTGCCTGTGGCACTCTCACTATCTGCTATTGCATCAGGGGTCGAAGAAGTCGAAGAATTCGAAGAAAAAGAAGAAGAAACGCTGGGCGGTACAGCGCATGGTGTGCTGGTTGCTCCATTCACCGTACTTGTACCAACCACACTGACCACGTTCGTGTCTGGAGTCGATGATGACGTGGAGCTTATGCTACGTTCAAATCCAACTTCGGCACCACGCGATGTGGCACATCCGCTTGAAAAAATAGTTTCACTTATGCTCGACAACGCGGAGCCCTCTCGCGTGTCTGATGTTGTTGCTGTCGTTGTGGCAGATTCGGCTACGATTCCACTCCCATCTTCTGTAGACGTACCCTGTGTAGTGAACAGCATTTCTGTATCGGTCCCAGTACTTTCAAATAGCGTCGAATCAGCACTCGTCCCCACATCTCCCGCCTCAGTGGTCGTTGGCGCTAATGCTAATGGTAGATCGGGCGCACTTTCTGTTGCAATTGTTTGCGCAATAGACTCACTTGTCTCGGCGACCACGTCTACGATATCTTCTGCATATGCCACTCCACCACCCTGCGCCAAAAGCAACATCCCAATGATGATGAGAGAACAACCCTTGCGCACAAATGTCGGTATGTGGTTCATGTTTATGTGTTAGTGGTATATCTTTCTGCCTTCCTGTCTTTGGGTATGTGTTTTGCGCTCTTCTGTTCTTTTCGCGTGTCGCGAGAACACATACCTAAAAACAGGAAGAATTCCTGTTTCTAGGTGTAATCGATATTAATTACGTACGACGCGTGTGATGGTGCGACCTGTGACATTCACGACCTCCGTGAGTGAGTCAGCTCGTCCCGCCGTTACATCGCCACCGTTACCACCCCTTCCGCCGTCACCAGCGGTGTTCATCACATCTTGAGATGAACGAGTAGTTGATGCATGGCTCGATGAGTCGTTCATGAGATCTCCACCGCGCTCCCCTGCACCTGCTTCAGAAGTATTGTCTCCCGAAACCGCAGCCACAGTGGCATCGGTATCCGATGAGGCACTATTTCCGTTCATTACTTCGACGCTATTTCCCCCTGTGTTTCTTACACAATCCTTCGTCTCTGCCTTATTGTTGTGCTCCTCTGTGAAGAGCGCAGCAGTGATGGATGAGATATCGGAAGAATTTTCTGCTTTGT
Source organism: Candidatus Lloydbacteria bacterium (assembly GCA_043737875.1). Lineage (GTDB taxonomy): Bacteria > Patescibacteriota > Minisyncoccia > Phycocordibacterales > UBA6899 > MHLP01. Next base: position 1,379 of record JAYSZV010000144.1, on the reverse strand, counting down.
CCTTCGTTTCGTCCTTCGTTGAAAGTTCTGTGTTTAAGCTACTCTTTGCGCCCTCCTCACTCATAGAGTGTGAAGATGTTGGAGCTGTAGCCTCTGACATTTCGTTCGATGCGTCATGCGTGACTGCTGACGCTGACGCAGATGAAGAAATTACCGCATCGCTTTCAGCTCTAGCCTCACTCATGCTTTCTGAAGTCATATCACTTGCACTTGCTTCGTCGCTCGATGATTCCGATGCACTATCAGTGCTGTCCATCATCGATGAATGCTCGTCTGAATTGGCAGATACTCCACCTGTTCCAGTCGATCCAGTCATGAGTGAATAGTCAGATGCGCTGTGTGTTCCGTCAGTCATCATTGCGAACATTGTCGCTCCCGCAAACAGAGAATCAGTATCCGTTGCGCTCTCGCTCGATGAGCTCTCGTCTGATGTATCTGAGTCTGCTGCAGTGTCGCTCGCAGTGTCCGAGGTATTGAGTGTGTTTGCCGATGCTTTCGATGTGACGTTTGAGTCCATCATATCCATGGAATTTGCAAAGGTGTCAGACATCGACTCGTCATCGCTGTCGAGCATGGCAAGTGTGCTGGAATCGCTCTTGCTCATGACCTTCTCCATATAGGAATCCAACGTTGAGTCGGATGATTTTCCTACTTCGGAAGTCATACTTGATGATTCCTCGTCACATTTATCCGTGTCTTCGACGTGAGTTTCTGTTGTATTGATATCATTTTCTACGCTGGCAGTAGCAATTGCCTCGCCGGTCGTGATGTTTCCACCATGGCCACCGTCTCCACCGTCACCCGCCGTGTTGTCGGAAGTCATACTTCCACCCATGCCAGCACTATATGAGGTAATCTCTCCGCCTCTACTACCTCGCTCTCCTCGAGAAGTATTACCTCCCGAATTTGCAGATACAGAGGATACTGTAGTGATATCTGCGGTGTTATTGTTTGTAACGCTTATTGTTCCTGCATACGCGATAGGTGATGCACTGAGCATCATTCCTGTCACCGCAAGTAAAGAAGTAACCTTCTTTCCAATATTATGTTGCATATCGATGTGATGATTAATTACTACGAATAAATAAATAAACGAATGCAACACGCACGTCATACGAGAAAGAAAAGATACAAAATGAATCTCTCTGTCTAGTAAGACTTCGGTACATTCATTCACGTACAATAGTTGATAGCGATGATTTTATAATGAAGCAAAAAAGTTTGGTTCATGAGATCTACATTTTTTTTACTGCACCATGACAATAGTGAGCGAAGAGAGGTATTTCAGTGAAGTGATATTGATAACGTGAGGAAAGATAATCAACTCTTCATAGCTTTGCGACGCATACGTCGTGATTCCACTCACGTTTAATAAACGC
>JAYSZV010000143.1:0-4002 GCA_043737875.1 Candidatus Lloydbacteria bacterium | reverse complement strand
TATGCGGAGGTTTTTTTATTCCCTCCTCAGCAGTGCTCGGTTTGATTGAATAGATGCATATGCTAAAATCACCACATTACACATTAGTAGAAATTTTTTATCATGCTCCAGGAATTCAAGGCATTCGCAATGAAGGGAAACGTCGTCGATCTCGCAGTTGGTGTGGTTATTGGTGGCGCATTTGGAGCGATTGTCACGTCACTCGTTGGTGATGTAATTATGCCGGTCATTGGAGTACTCACTGGGGGACTCAATTTTTCTGGACTCGTCTTCACCGTGGGGGCAGCAACTGTTGCATACGGCAAGTTCATACAAGCGCTCTTTGTTTTTCTCATTGTCGCATTCGTCCTCTTCATTGTTATTAAGGCGATGAATAAGATGAAGCGCAATGCTGAGGCGGAACCTGTGAAGCCAGCGGATGTTCCCGCCGACGTGAAGCTTTTGACGGAAATCCGTGATTTGCTCAAGAAGTAGTGTTTTATCTCTGCGTGCTATACTCGGAATATGGATTTTCTCATTGAACTCATTCAAACATATGGATACCTCATGGTGTTTGCGGGTACCCTGCTTGAAGGAGAAACCGTAGTGGCGCTCGCGGGATTTGCCGCATATCAAGGGTATTTAGAGGCCTCCATTATCATACCTGTCGCTATTTGCGGTGCAGTAATCGGAGATCAGGTCTTTTTCTATCTCGGACGCTTTAAAGGCAAGGGGATGATAGCGAAACATCCCGAGTGGCAACCGCGCATAGAAAAAATACATTCGTGGATGGAGCGACACCAAAACCTATTGATTTTCGGTTCACGTTTTCTCTATGGCTTTCGCGCAATTACCCCTATTATATTGGGCACCAGCCGCGTATCAGGAATACGATTTCTCATACTGAATCTTCTTGGTGCAGTAGTCTGGGCATGTATTTTTGTTTCTGTGGGCTATTTCTTTGGCGACACGCTATCCCTATTTTTGGGAAATATTAAAAAATTTGAAGGCGTGCTCGTGCTCGTCATCGTCGGCGCGGGGGCAGTTGTGCAGTTTCTGTCATGGCGTCGCGCACATCGAAAGCCAACCATCGCACAGGAGTGAAACCTGTGCACATGCAACGCTTTGAAATGGAAGCGCAGAATTTGCTATACTACAGCCATGCTTTCACGAACATCGCATCGATTTCCTTCGGTATTATTAGCGCTTTATACTGGACTTTTTTTCGTACTGGCATTTCAGCCGTATGACCGCATGACGTGGTTTGTCGAGAACCTCACCATCGTCATCATTGTTGTGGCACTCGGTATTTTATATATGCGCAACATTCGATTTTCGAATACCGCGTATGCCCTCATGTCCGTGCTTATTATTCTTCACACCATTGGGGGTCACTACACATTTGAGCGTGTCCCATTCGAGTGGGTGACTGATTTTTTTGGGTTTGAGCGTAATCACTATGACCGCATCGCGCATTTCGCCGTTGGGTTCTACGCATACGCAATTGCCGAGTGGCTTGTTGCAAAGCGTCTTGTCACGTCGCGCTTCATGTTGTTCACCTACCCCGTAGTTGTTATTGCGACCATTGCGATGAGCTATGAGCTCATTGAGTGGATTTATGCTGCTAATGCAGACCCACTTGCAGGTGCTGCGTATCTCGGCAGTCAGGGGGATATATGGGATGCCCAGAAAGACATGCTTGCCGATACACTTGGTGCCGTCGTGGCTACCGCATTTTTCTTTTGGGTACATGGCGCCCGTCGATTGCACACCATCCTCCACCACAAGTCATGAACGACCGCCACGCACAGCTTTTTGTATTTGTGGGTGCGTGGCTCTCACTTGTGGCCTTTATGATAGGTGGAAGTATATTGCTCCCCGCCGAGAAAAAACTGGGTGACGACTCGCAGGCATTACTCTATAAAATTGCCCTCAATGATACTGCTCCAAGGCCTGAGTTGCCTACCCCACAAGGTCGTATGCTCATTGCCGATATCGAACAAATGCAACTATCCCTCTATGAGAACGGAAAACTTTTAAAGTCGTTCCCCATTCTCTCCAAGGGGCGCCCTGGAACCCCGTGGGAAACCCCAACAGGTTCCTACGTCGTACAGGCAAAACAAGAGCTACACTACTCATCAATAGGAGGAACGTGGATGCCCTATAGCATGCAGTTTTATGGAAATTTTTTTATCCACGGATGGCCCACGTACACAAATGGCAACCCAGTCCCCATTGGGTATTCAGGAGGGTGTATTCGACTCTCGACGAATGACGCGCGTGAAGTATTTGAGTTCACACCAAGTGGAGTGCGCCTCGTGGTCTTGGGAGAGGCGCGCGCGAAAGAGTTTGCGACGAGCTCGCGATTTTATTTGCGTGGCGAGGGTATGCCCCCACCAATTTCTTCCAAGGCTTTTGTCGTTGCTGACATTGACTCTGGAAAAGTGCTTTGGGAGCGCAATGCGCTACAAAGTGCAAAACCTGAAGGGCTTACATTGCTTGCGACAGCACTGACTGCGCTCGAGACCGTTAATCAATATAAATTGGTACGTATGAGTGAGGTGTTGATGGGACATGCGGTGCTTCGCAAATATGCCATAGGAAGCATTGATGAACTTCCGGTGGGCGCGCTCATTTACCCACTCTTTTTCGATGGGAATGATACCGCTGCTCAAGTATTTGCGCGCGAACACGGCTCGAAACAATTTGTCGCGTACATGAATGAAAAAGGTGAAGCAATTGGCATGACGGATACAATTTTTAGTGGTGCCCAGTCGAGTAGCGAGTCAACGACAACTGCACGAGATATGATGACGCTACTGCGCTATGTCGAAGCGCGAAAACACTTTCTTATCGATGTTTCACTTGCTCCAAACAAAAGCTTGACGGATGAGGACGGCGAAGAGCGTTTTCACTGGATTAACAAAAGTCCGTGGATTATTTCTGGCGACGGGACGTTTCGCGGAGGCATCGCCGATATTAATCCAAAAGGGGAGGGGAATGCTGCGTTGCTCTTTGAGTTGCCTGTTTCCGAATTTGGTTCACGCACGATTGGTTTTGTCATAATAGATTCTCAGCATGTAGAGAAAGATATTGTGGAATTGCGACGATTCGTCGCAGAACATTTTGTCTACGGTATCGAGCGCGTCGAACCGCTTTTTATACGTGAAGAAAATGAACCAACGCCCAGCATTCTTAATCGCGTACGTGGCGTCCTTGATCTCGAGCAGTGGATGAGGAATACAAGAAAAGAAACATCTGACTCATGAATATCCCATCTTTTTTTTGGCTCGTCGTGAGCGGGCTTGCGCTCCTCTTCGCCTCGCTCACGGTACGTGAGTTTCTGATGCTCTCACGTATACCGCGGGGACACCCAGATCGTGGAATGTACTGGTGTAATCTCTTTATTCTACCGATATTTACGTTTGGAGTACTTTTTTTGGGGCACACCATAGATACAAAGAGAATCCACATTGAGGAGATTATTTCGCCTCCTCCCAGAACGGAGTATGCAATTTTTCGTAATGGACTGTTCGAAGGTCGTGAGTGGGTGTTTATCTCTTTGCTAACTACCGACGAAATACGCAATTTTTATCGCTCATACGCACACACCCGAGGGATTCCGTTTATGGAGGATGAGCGTGATGCGATGCGCATGTCGTTTGCGCTACCCTCGGGAAATCTTTTTTTGACATTACGCACAGAGGGAGCACAAACGGTACTTTACTTTTCTCGTGATGGAAAAATAGAGACGGTGACTACAGAGTAGTATCGGGAACACTCGGCGGGGGGGACACACTCAAGAGTCCCATTAAACTGGGGGCGACCTTATCGACTATTTTCAGATATCCACGATCGCTTGGATGGATTTGGTCTGACATCAGCTCACCTATGCCGAAAATCCCGTCAAGTACATCGGGGACATACAGAGACCCCGTTTCTTCGGCGAGTGCTTCAAACTCATCTTTAAAATGGTCATTCAGTAATCCTCCGCGTATACCAATGAGAATGACCACTGCGCCC
>JAYSZV010000142.1:0-4012 GCA_043737875.1 Candidatus Lloydbacteria bacterium | reverse complement strand
GCCCCCCTTCATCGGTGGTAACAGACAATCCTATATTGGCTTTCTGTATTGCTCCTTCAATGGCTTTCACTTGAGTTTTGTCCCACGGGGCAACCCGTAGAGTGCGTGCGTCTTCCATGGAAATGGTCCCTACGTGTGAGATTGGCGACTGGGACCCATATGAATCAACGGTAATTGAATCGAGGATAGTTGCAGTCGCACGACCAGTACGCAAAAGCGAAAGCTCTTTCTTGAGCCATTCTTCAATATCAGTAATGCGAGTTTTGAATGTGGAAAAGTTATACATAAGCTAGTAGGTAGTGAGTAGTAAGTAGGAAGTAGAAAAATGCGAATAAATGAATTAAATACTCCATAAGTGTAGCAAATTGTGTGTAATTTTCTACTCCTACAATTCTGATGGCTATTCCTACTCACTACTCGCTAATCCCTACTCACTCACTTCGGTAGGGTCAGTGCGAGGTGTTCCAAAAGGAGCTTGACCGACGGTGCACGCCCTGCGAGTTCGCGCTTTGCATAAAGAATATCTTCGAGTGCACTATGTAGCCCGACTTCCCCGTCGACAAATCTCTTGTACAGTACGGGCTCAAGCGACTCGACGAGTACGCGCGCCTCCTCCTTGGCTTTTTGCTTATCGTCTGCTTTTACTTTAGTGATGGACTCGATGAGTTTCATGCGCAGGGCGATACTGCTCCCCAAAAACTTTTGCGCATCAACGGTGTCACTTGCATCAGCATCATTACTTTCTGCGCGAATGAGTTGCATGCGGGAGCGTACGGTAGGAAGCAGTATTTGCCCCGTGCGGACCACAAAAAAGATGTGGGTGTCGCGTGTAGGCTCCTCGAGTGTCTTCAAAAGAAGATTTTGAGACTCATGGGTAATGGTGTTGAATGCGACCACAAATATCTTCTTTGCCCCATCTGCACCATAAAAGCTTTGTTCACTTCGTAGAGACAATGCATGTTCGCGCAAAAAAGCCTCATGTAGGTACTCATGATAGTCCGGGTTCGCTTCCGTCTGTATATCAAATGACAGAAGAAGCGTGCGGAGAGCCGGCAAGACCGCGTCGCGTGCCCCTTCGATAATATACGCATGAGAAAGCGTGTCCTTCGTAATATGTGCTCGCAAATCCATGGCGATATTATACATGAGTACCCACTATATTAAGTGAAAACTTGACTTTATGTTTTAGTGTGGCACTCTCAATAGAGATAGCAATCGGGGAGTAGGCATGCCACGGACTAAATTATTCAGCGTGGGTGACAAACTACCCACTGACTCTCTTGTCGCAATAGCCCAAGTCACCCTCAACAATACACGCGGATATACATTTCGCCTTAAGGATGGAACACATATGTTTCTCCCTGCGCCAAGCGACGAAGAGGTGGAGGCGATGTGGGTAAACATCATCACAGCTGTTTCAGAAAATGAAGATTTTTTTCTGTACTATCGCTCACTTATTAACAGGTCGCTCATAAAGGAGGTTGTCAAAAAAACGGAGGGCGTAGAGCAACCGACCCTCATACTCCGTTTTCAGGATGGTTTCGAATTTTGTTCCCCCTATGAAAGCATGGTGCGCATGGAGAAAGACCACAAAGATATTCTTGCGCTCTTGACTGCACTTGGGAGACGAGAGGCGTCAAGGATTCCCCCCTCACACCTGCATTGAGTCATCTCAGTCACCTTCGGGTGACTTTTTATTTGACTAATATTTCATTTCGAGGATTATGAACAATAGAGCATTGGCAAGGAAATAGTGATGACCACTTTTCAAATCGGAGATCGTGAGATTGCCCTCATCGACATAGACTGCGTGCACATAGGAGTTTGTGCGGAAGTGCTCATTTTCATGAAGGATGGTGAAGCACACCGTCTTCAGGCTTCGGACGAAAAATCTCAGCAAGAAGCATGGGATTGTATTAGGGTGGAGTTTGAAAAATATACGCACATCGCCTGCGCTGATACACTCTATCGACCAGATGCAATTCGTTCAGTCACAACTCTCGCCCTTGACGGCGAACTGTACACCGAAGTAATACTTCGCACAGGACAGTCGATTCGGCGACCATATAGCGATCAACTTGCTTTGAACACTGACTTGCAACAGCTTTCGGATGCAATATCTGATACGCAAATCATGCGCTCCACCGCATATGCTTCACCTACCCTCAACTAGCCCTTCGGCTAGTTTTTTATTGACAATTATTTTTTAGAACGCATGCTGAGTAAAGAGAGAACAAAAAGGTCTACCATGGAAGAAGCAACGATGGATATTCCCATCCTGAACATTGACTGCATCGTACTGCGTCCTGACCCGACTGAGCCTGGTATCACCTACTGCCTCAGCGATAATACTCGGTATGTGCAAGTATTTGCAGATGATGCAGATTGTGATGCGAGCTGGGAAGCAATGCTCCGTGGCTTAGCAAACAAGGGCTTTGTCCGTTATCATGGGCTCTACCTCCGCGCCACTCAACTGACAATTCTTGAAAAACTTCACTCTGATGAACACGGTCATCACCTCAAGCTCACATTCTTTTCTCAATTTCAATATTGCCAGTGCTACGACAACGAGGAAATCCTCAAGGACGAGCATGCGGTACTCTCGGGGATCCTCTCAGCACTGCAGAACGAAGTATCCACCCCCACGCCCCCCGCTACCATTCAGTAGCAAAAAAAAACACCAGCGAAGGTGTTTTTTATTATCGCCATATTACCGCTTTTCGGCAGAGAGGCGGTAATATGGAATGCGACATAAGAAGCCAGAGATGTTGGAAATACACATCGCTGAGGAAATTTTGATGCACCACGGGGAGTATTTCTAAATTTCAGCTCTCGCAGACTCGATGAAATTACTTGAGCATAAAAAAACCACCCAACGGGGCGGTTGCACTTAAATAAGGCAGTCGGATTCTTTTTTGCCGCGCAGTACTGGTTTTTGATCACCATGTTGGTCGTACACACAAGCGAACAGGCTCTCAACAGAACAATGCTCCTTGTCGATCGCCTCCTCGATCTTCGCACGATCGGGATGGTTATAGATGTAGTTCGCAGTATTACACGATGGGCAAACAATGTGACACAACTTCGTTTTCGAATAATGCCAGTGGTCTCCACCCATGCAGCCATGCGGACTTTCATACCAATAATCTTGGATAAAGCCAAAACGAGACAGTGCTGCGCGGGCATTGCAGTGAGCGCACGAAATTATCTTGGCGCGAAAAGTTTTTTGCTTTTCCTCACGAAGCTTCTCAATCGAATCCGCATGTGCGGCAATTTGCTGATTTAATGAATCAATACGAGCCATTTGTACACTCCATGTATTTCTCTCTGCGTAAAAACTATCATCGCACCCCGCGGAGCGCAAGTAAAAACATGAAATAAACGAAAAATGTCTTATGTTTACATACGACGTTTTTTATTGTATTTGTATTCAAAAACCCCGAACGCACTGACGACAATGCAATGCGCTCAATTTACGACATTACCATTTGGCAATAAGACTTTTCTTCTAGGTGTCGAGATGCTCTAGTATCCACCCCCACGCCCCCCGCTACCATTCAGTAGCAAAAAAAACACCAGCGAAGGTGTTTTTTCTTTCTGTAAATACTCTAGATTAAATCCCGCTCTGCTGGATGCGCAAAAAGGACGTAGCGATATTTGCCACGTCCCTCTCGTACGCCCCAGTCTCACATCATGCTACTTTTAGGGGCAGTTGAAGCTGTTTGCGAGGCCATTCACTGATTCATGCATAGCGCGAGTAAGAGAGTCGGCGCCGGTAGTGTCGTGCGCAAGTTCCCACGTCATGATGCCCCCTGCCGAGCTTCTGGCGAGTTGGCCCTTCTGACGAATCGTTGGGATGCCGTTCCAGTAATCAATACCATCGGTGTCGCGGCAACGATTAGCCGAGTTCGCTGCAACCTTGGAACTATACGAGACTTCGTTCGGACGCGCGTAAAACGGCACACCAAGGATGGCCTTTTCGCGTGGCAGTCCCCTACCCACCCAATAGTTC
>JAYSZV010000141.1:0-4025 GCA_043737875.1 Candidatus Lloydbacteria bacterium | reverse complement strand
GCTACTTCATCCTCCCCTCCATCCAAGACATCGAACATACCTATGCGAGCATTGAGAAAGGAATACAAGAATATACGTTCATCTTGCATGGAGGGCTTTCAAAAAAAGAATTAGAGTCGCGCTGGGAGAAAATTACCACAATGACACATCCCGTACTCATCATTGGTACCCCACTCTTTCTCTCCATCCCGCGCTACGATATTGAAAGTATCATCCTCGACCGCGAAAGTGCGAGTGCGTATACTCTTCAGTCGCGTCCGTTCCTCGACTTGCGCTATTTTGCAGAGCAATTCGCAAGCGCCATCGGGTCGGATATTATATTGGGCGATCTTTTCCTTCGCGCAGAGACACTCCATCGCAAAGAGGTGGGCGAACTTGAGGCACTCATGCGCCCCAAATACCGACTCCCCTCGACCGCAGAGCAACACATCGTTGACATGCGCACCCTCGGCGAACAGCCCGCAATCGGACGCATTGCCATCGCTTCTCCTCAACTCGTTGACCTCATCGAAGATGTCCGCAAGAAAGGCACTCACTGTTTCATTATGGGAGTCAGGCGTGGCTTTGCCCCAATGACGGTGTGTGGGGACTGCGGGACTGTTGTATTGTGTGAACGATGCAGTGCGCCCATGGTACTCCATAAAAAAAATGGTACAAAAAAAGACGGTGAAGAAGAGGACAATATATTTTTGTGTCACCGTTGTGGTTACGAGCGCGACACGGAGCACACGTGCGTGCACTGTGGGGGGTGGAGACTGACACCGCTCGGTATCGGCGTGACTCAGGCAGAGGAAGCAATTCGTGGACGATTCCCTGATGCACCTATTTTCCGCATCGACAAAGACGTCGTCAAAAAACATTCTGAAGCACAGAAAATCATTCAAGAGTTTTATCAAACCCCCGGAAGTATTCTTATAGGGACGGAAATGGCTATTCCTTACCTTACGGAACCCGTGGCCACCGTTGCAATACTTTCGGTCAATTCACTCCTCACTATTCCTGACTTCCGCATGGGTGAACGCGTCTTTCGACTCCTCCTGCTTCTGCGCGAAAAAGCCCGCGAACATTTCTTGATTCAAACTCGCGATAGCTCCATACCACTTTTCGAACTCGCCACAACGGGAAACATTGGTGAGTTTTTGCGCACGGAACTTGAGACCCGCAATCAACTCGGGTACCCTCCATTTTCCACGCTCATTAAATTTACTCATGAGGGCAAGAAAGGTGATGGAGAAATTATGATGAGAGAAATTGAAAAAATATTCGGCACCTACCACCCCATCACCTTCCCTGCATTCATTGCTAAAGTAAAAGGCAAATATCGCATGAACGCATTACTCAAGATTCCCACGGGGGGATGGATCAATGAAGAACTCCTCGGACTCATCAGGTCACTTCCACCTGAGATAGAGGTACGCGTAAATCCAGAATCGGTAATCTAGTGAATAGTGTTACAGAGGAGTAGTAAAAAAATAAAAAATCCGTAGAATGAAGCCATGAAAAAAGAGGTGCAAAAATGTGAAATCGTACAGAGTGGGGACCCCGTGCTACGCGCGACAGCAAAAACCGTAGCGCAAAGTGACTTTGGTACAAAAGCGCTACAGGAAATCATCGATTCGATGGGCTCCGCCCTTCTGGCGGAGTCTGATGGTGTCGCGATTGCAGCACCGCAAATTGGCGTATCACTTGCCATATTCCTCGTCTCCCCTAAAGCATTTATGCTTGATATGGAAGGCCGAGTTGTTGCACCAAAGAGATTAAAATCATCAGAGAGCACACAGAACGAGAACATGGTGTGTATCAATCCTGAGATTATCAAAACTTCGCGAAAAAAAGTGAAAGTGCCTGAGGGTTGCCTTTCAGTCCGCTGGCTCTACGGCAACACGATGCGTCACGAGAAGGCCATGATTCGCGCGTATGATGTAAATGGAAAAATGTTCACCTACGGAGGTTCTGGGCTTGTTGCCCAAATCTTTCAACATGAAACAGATCACCTAAACGGAATCCTCTTCATCGACCACGCTACGGAAATAGAAGAGCTTACACCCAAAGAGGTGGAGGAAATTAAAGCAAGGAATCAAAAAGCATAATTAAAAAACACACGCTTGTGTGTGTTTTGTGCTCATTAATGCGCAATTTTTCTTTCGAGCTGTTCTGCTTCAGCATCATTAAAGCCAAAATTCCTAAAGTACTCTTTTGCTGTTAAGTTTGGCGAATATTTTTTGGAGTCACTAATGAGCTCCCTAATCGTCGCGACTGACTCCTTGCGGATCACATCGCGCACTTCGCTCATTAGACGCTCAAAATCTAATGAATCATTTGTTGACATGGTTGCAGGACCTGCTTCTTTTTTGGAGTTTCTTTCGTCTACCATCTTTCATCTCCTCCTGTACAACTATAACTTCCAATAGATATACTATTGAAACAAATGATACTGTCAACAACACATCCGCGCTTTATTTTCTTTGGTACTCCGGAGTTTGCTCGCATTACGCTCGACGAGCTCGCATTGCGGGGAATGCTCCCCGTGCTTGTGATCACTGCACCTGATGCACCACGAGGACGTAAGCTTATCCTGACTGAGAGTCCGGTCAGTCAATGGGCAGATGCACACAACATTCCCGTACTGAAACCTGCAACGCTCAAAGATGCTCTGTTTGCGGAGAAACTTGCCTCACATAAAGCCGATTTATTTGTCGTCGCTGCGTACGGAAAGCTCATTCCTAAATCAATTCTCGAAATCCCCAAACACGGAGCGCTCAATGTGCACCCCTCACTGCTCCCCCTCTTTCGTGGCGCCACACCGATAGAGTCGGCTATACTTTCTGATGAAACATACACCGGGGTCACCATCATGCTCCTCGACGAGGAAATGGACCATGGCCCCGTACTCGCCCAACGAGAACGCATCATCAATGTTTGGCCACCAAAGATTGGCGAACTGACCCGCGACCTTGCGCACTTTGGAGGAGCACTTCTTGCAGACATTATTCCCGAGTGGATAGGGGGACTTACTGCATACCCTCAAGACCATACTCGCGCGACATTTACAAAAAAAATAACAAAAGAAGATGGTCTTATCGACATGGCTGGCGATGCGCGAAGAAATTACAAAAAAATCTGCGCGCTCGCAAATGCTCATTTTTTTGTTTCACACAATGAGCGAAAAATACGCGTCCGCATAACTGACGCCACGCTTGATAACGACACGCTCACTATTACCAGAGTAATCCCCGAAGGAAAAAAAGAAATGCCCTACGCAGATTTTTTGCGAGGTCTGCACGACACTCCATAGCGAACTATTCTATGTATACGTTTTCAATAACCACAGGCTTTGTGGGAATTTCTCGTTCACCCACTTCTCCAACACTGATTTTGTCGACAACGCTCATGCCTTCGAGTACCCTTCCAAAGATGGTGTAATTGCCATTGAGAAAAGGAGCATCGTTTGCAGTAAGTATGAAAAACTGGCTACCATTCGTTTTTGGTCTGCCGAGATTTGCCATGGCCACTACCCCACGCACCATTGGGAGATCACTCAGTTCATGGTCAAACACATAACCAGGACCCCCGGTGCCATAGAGCTCACGATCTGGCTCTCTGGTGAGTGGGTCCCCACCCTGAATAAGCATTCCCTCCATGACGCGATGAAACTTCGTCTTGTCATAAAATCCCTCGTGCGCAAGTGAGACAAAATTATTTACTGCCACGGGCGCGTTCTTGCGCAACAGTTCTATGCGAATTTGCCCCGCTGAGGTATCGAGTACCACAAACTTTGCGTGTTTGACAATGTTTGACTCTTGAGAAAATGCCGTACTGTTGCGTTGTGAAGCATACACAAGCGTCATGAGGATATACCCCACGGACAGCAAGGCGAGAAGAGTCATTCCCAAAAATGCGATGCTATCGAAAGAAAGTTTTTTTGTGGACATACACAAACTATGCCTTGGTGATACGGCGCTTCAATTCACGAGCACCCCTTTTTTGCGATGTGCGTATTTGATCGTGATGTCGCTGTACTTCAC